>JBJTGC010000291.1:0-9745 GCA_046093725.1 Actinomycetota bacterium | reverse complement strand
CCGACTGTTGACAGCGAGAAAGCCCACCAGTAGCGTCGCGCCGATGGGCACAGTGCGTCGCGAACAGCACATCGAGTGTTCACCTGCCACCACCTGGGATTTCATCGGAGATCCAGCACGTCTTCACGAATGGTTTCCACTCACCGATTGCCGTGTGGACGGCAAGAAGCGATGGGTAACCACATCGACTGGTCTGACTTTCGAAGAGGACATCGTGCTGCTCGATCATGAGCTTCGTCGTTTTCAGTACACCATCGTCAACAACCCACTCGTCACTGGACATCTCGGCACACTCGATGTCATGGACGACGGACACGGCCACACCTTGGCGGTGTACAGCACAACAATGAAGCCAGACGTGCTCGCTCTCGTCATTGGTGGTGCAGCCGGAGTGGGATTGAAGAAAGCAAAGTCAATTCTGGAGGGAACTGTCTGATGGGTAGGCGCATCCTTTTCATCACCACCGATCAACAACGGTTCGATTCACTCGGCTGCAACGGCGGCACCATCGCCCGAACTCCGAACATCGATGCACTCGCTTCACACGGAATCAACTACACACGCGCACACCCGCAGAACGTGGTGTGCATGCCGTCGCGAAGCACGATGATCACTGGGCAACATGTCGCCACGCACGGTGTGTGGATGAATGGCGTGCCTCTTCCTGATGATGCTCCGAGCATCGCGGCGACACTTCGAACAGCCGGATACAAAACAGCGCTCATCGGCAAGGCCCATTTCGAACCGGTGGTCGACCCCTTCGGTCGGTTCGTGGAGAACAAGGTCGCAGCATCGGGTGACGAGACTGCGTTCCATGTCATGCCTGACGGCAGTCGGGTGCCGCACCGTGGATTCGACCATCTTGAATTTGCCACCCACTCACCTGCGGCTTCGCTGCACTATTCAGCATGGATTCGCGAGAATCACCCCGAGGCCCTTGGCATGTTCTTGCCGAATCTCGACATGGACCTTGAAGTGAACTCAAAGGGCGGTGGCGACACGAACGCCCCACAGGTGCATCACAACCCCATCAATAAAGAGTGGTACCACACAGATTGGGTTGCTGATCGAACAATCAACTGGCTTGACTCACTCTCAACCGATGACGATTGGTTCTGCTGGATGTCATTCCCCGACCCACATCACCCATGGGACCCGCCGCAGTCTGAATTGGGCCGCGTCAATTGGCGTGACCTCGATCTTCCCGCCGGTTACATCGCTGAGTCAGCTCGACGCGAAGAGGTGTTGCGAAACAAGCCTGCGCACTGGATGGGCTGGTACGACGGCAGCTTCGTCTCAAACTATGAAGCCCCCGCGAAGTGGATTCCGGCAACGCTCACTGCAGACCAAGTTCGCGAAGTGAATGCAATGACCCACATCGAAAATGAACTCATCGATGAGGCCATCGGACGAGTGCTCACTGCAATTCGTGCTCGGGGCTGGCAGGACGACGTCGACATCGTGTTCACCACCGACCACGGCGAGATGCAAGGCGACTTCGGTTTCCTCTTTAAAGGTCCGTACCATGTGGATGGACTGATGCGCTTGCCGCTCATTTGGAAACCGGCAAACTCTGCACAAGTCGTACCGAGCGTCGTCGATGCACCTGTTGGGCTTGTGTCGTTGGCTGCCACATTTGCGGCGATTGCCGGTTTGCCTACGCCCGAATATGTCGAAGCACCCTCGCTTCCAGTGTCGAACGACGACGCGCGCTCGCGCGGCTTCGAACGAGTCCTCACCGAATGGGACAGTGTGCTCTTCGACAAAGTCGTGCGGTCACGCACCATTCATCGCGACGGTTTCACCTGCACCACCATGGGTCGCGGAACGCTGCACGACGGAACCGAAGGCGAGTTGTACGACCATCGAAATGACCCGTTACAGCAGGTGAACTTGTGGGACGACCCCTCACACCAATCGTTGAAGAGCGACCTGCTCAGTGACTTGCGAGACAATCTGCCGCGCACGGTGATGCCACTGCGCACCTGCGACGCGCCAGTCTGACCGACGCTGTGCCGCGATCAACGCGGTGATGCCACCCCAACGGCTGGCACCTGCTGCGTGATGCAGTGAATACCTCCACCCCCAACAGCAAGCACCGCACCAACATCAAGCCCTAGTGCTGTGCGACCCGGAAATTGCTCACCGATGAATGCAACCATGTCGTCGTCGGCCTCATGGCCACATGTCGGTACGAGCACAAAGCCATTCCCCACATAGAAGTTGAGATACGGCACGACAACTTCCATGCCATTCACCTCGGTGAACGGAAGCACTGGAACGACCGTGGTTCGAATCGAATTGCCATCGTGAGTTCGGAAATCTTCGGCAATCTTCGCGTTGATTGCCATGCGGGCGTGGTCGGCCCTGCCTGGGTCATCACAACCCTGCAAAAGAAGGTGGTCACTCGATGCAAACGCAGCAACGTTGTCGACATGTCCGTCGGTGTCATCGTCGAGCTCGAGACCGTGCGGCAACCACATGATTGAGCGAGCACCCAGTTCATCGCGGAGTCGATCTTCGATGTCCCGCTTCGACAAGTGTGGATTGCGATTTGGGTGCAAGAGACATTGCATGGTTGTGGCGAGCACACCGTCGCCGTTCACAGTCAATGAACCACCTTCCAACACCATCGGGACTTCACGTAGAGCGTGACCGAGCGACCGTGCATAACGCGAGGCAATCTCGATGTCTTTTTCAATAGGTAAGAACTTTCCTCCCCACCCGTTGAACGTCCACGATGTGGCCACCACAGCACCACTCTCGTCATGCACGTAGATGGGGCCAGAGTCTCGAAACCACGAATCGTCAATAGGCATCTCGACAACTTCGACTCCATCACCAGCGATGTTTGCAGCACGCTCAATGTGACGTTGATCTGCAATTACCGTGACGGGTTCAAACTGTGCGATGGTTCGGGCCACTTCTGTGTGCGCGCGTTCAGCCTCGGCGAACAGGTCGCCGTACAACTCTTCACGCGCCGGCCAACACAGAACCGTTCGCTCGTGTGGAAAGAATTCAGCTGGCATGACCGCGCCGTGGCGCGGCACGGAGTTCATGTTGACTACAACGCGGCTTCGATGGCCGAAACAACCGCGTCTGCATCGGGCACAACCTGTGGCCCAAATCGAGCGACGACTTCACCCTGACGATTCACCAAGAACTTCTCGAAGTTCCACCGAATGTCACCGTCGACACCATCAGCATCTGCATGAGCGGTGAGTTCGCTGTACAGCGAATGACGGCCATCACCGTTGACTTCGATCTTCTCGGACAACGGAAAGGTGACGCCGTATGTGCTGCTGCAGAACGTACGAATTTCATCTGCGGTACCGGGCTCTTGACCCATGAACTGATTGCACGGAATACCAAGCACGCTGAAACCGCGCGAGGAATACTTCTTATGAATCGCCTCGAGCGCTTCATATTGTGGCGTGAGGCCGCACTTGCTTGCGACATTCACGACGAGCGTGACTTTGTCCTTGACCTGTGCAAGTACACCGGGCTGGCCATCGAGTGACGAGAGTTGCTGTGAATAGATGCTCATGAGCCCAATTCAACCACCAAGTTGGACCCTCCATTGCACCGACGCTTGATGAGCAAGAACACTCGGTACGGTGAAGTACTTGATGCGTCGACAGTTCCGCATGTCCCTTGCTTCTGCGATGGTCGCTCTCACGGCCGTCGGCGGATTCCTCTGCTCGCCGATGGCCCAGGCGTCGGCAGCAGTGATGCCGCTTTCAACCACATCGCTTTCGACAACGACGCCTTCCGCTCCCTCTGATGTGTTCGCAATCACTCAGGTTGCCACCGGCAGTTTCCACTCGTGCCTCCTGCGATCTACCGCAGTGTGGTGTACCGGCCTCAATGACAATGGCCAATTGGGAACCGGAGCCACCACGATGTCGCTCACCTTCCAGCCATCTCTCTTCACAGGAGCTACCGCTGTGTATGCCGGCGGTATGCGCACATGTGCGACATTGCTGAACAAGTCGCTGTGGTGCTGGGGGCAATTAGAGACTGCATATGAACAGACCGCTCCTGCTTCGACGGCTCGCGCGGTTGCGACTCGTACTGCGGTTCTTGCACCGACACAACTTCCCATCGGTGGCGTCGCACACGTTTCAGTGGGGCCATCGCACATCTGTGCCATCAAGACCAATGGCTCTCTATGGTGCTGGGGTTCCAACGGCCGCGGACAACTTGGCATCGGCACACGAAATGATTCGATCGTGCCCGTCGACACGAAACTTCGCGGCGTGATCTCTGTGAGTGTCGGCACCACGCATACATGCGCCGTCACCAAGGACAAACGACTCTGGTGCTGGGGGGCCAATGGCACGAAGCAGCTGGGCGTGAGTGGAGTTGCAGCACGTCTCTCACCAGCACGTGTCGGAACTTTCCTGGTGAAGTCAGTTAGTGCAGGCAACGGCTTCACCTGTGTTGTGAGCACGAACCCTAAGTCACCAGACGACGACAAGGTTCTGTGTTTCGGTCGCAACAACTCGGGGCAACTGGGAATTGCCAAAGGCAAGGCCCGTCAGACAGCGGTAAATGTGAAATTGGCTGATGCGGTCAGTGTTCACGCAGGTGAAGAGTTCACGTGCGCCAACATCGCCGACGGGTCTGTGTGGTGTTGGGGCAACAACACACACGGTCAACTTGCCGATGGCACGAGCACGTCTCAACACTCACCGCACATCATCACCATTCCCGAGACACTCGGTACAACATCACAGGTGTCAGTCGGCCTCACTCATGCGTGCGCCATTCTCTCCGTGCAACGAGGATTGTGGTGCTGGGGTCGCAACTTGTTCGGCGAATTGGGAGATGCAAGCGCGGTTACTCGGCGTGAAGGCACCGGTGTGTGGCCCGATGGCGTTCACCGTCAAGGCGTGGGTACGGCAACATCGGCGCGCATCATTGCTGCCGGCGATATCTCTTGTGGCGACAGCCAATACGTCAACAGTGGCACCGGAGCTGCTGGCAACCAGTGTGGTGCACCATCGACTGCCGGCCTGATTGCCACCATGACGTCAGATGCCGTGCTCGCATTGGGCGACCTCCAATATCCAGATGGAGAGTGGGAGAACTTCGACTATTACTACCGCGACACATGGGGAACCTTCGCCAACAAGACATACCCCGTGCGAGGAAATCACGAATACGGCGTACCTGGTGCATACGGCTACACGCGTTTCTTCGGACCCAACTCACAGTCCTACTACTCCACCGACTTCGGCCCGTGGAGAGCACTTATCGTGGACACATGGTGCCTCGGTCAACTCTTTGACGGCTGTTCGGCCACATCGCCTCAAGCACTGTGGCTTGCCGCACAACTTCGCATTGCAGCCACTGAAGGCAAATGCGCTGTTGTGGCGATGCATCACCCACTGGTGTCCAGCGGTCGCTATGGCACTGTCACGAGCTCGGATTTGTGGCGCATCGCAGTCGATGGCGGTGCCGACTTGTTGTTGGCAGCACACGATCACATTTATGAGCGTTTCGCGCCATTAGGAAACGATGGACGACCTCGCGATGGTGGACCACGCTTTTTCATCAGTGGCCTCGGTGGCGCACCTGCGCATAACTTCATCTCGACAGCCCCAGGAAGTGAGTTCCGCTACCGCGCAAACCACGGAGTCCTCGACCTCACATTCACGGAGCGGTCCTACTCATGGTCGTTCGTCAATTCACTCGATGCGTCGATTGTCGACTCGGGTACTGCGACCTGTTAGCAATGACCTATGGCTCGAACAGTCTTTGACGACGACTATTACCGCCGCTTCTACTCAGACAAACCTGTACACACGAAGCGCAAGATTGCGCAACTGGCACTAGCTGTCGATTCGTTCTGCCAATGGTGGGACTTGCCGGTTCGTAGTGTCCTTGATGTCGGGGCTGGTCCGGGTTATTGGCGCGACTGGTACAAAGAGAATCGTCCACGAGTGACAGTGCACTCGACAGACGTCAGCGAACACGCCTGCAAGAAATTCGGTCATGAACTTCGTGACATCACTACCTGGCGCCCCGAGCGCACGTACGACCTGGTCATCTGCCACGGCGTGTTGCACTATCTCACCGATGCGGGAGCAAAAACCGCCATCGAACATCTCGCCGCCGCATGTCGTGGAGTGCTGTATGTGGAAGCACCCACCACACACGATCTAGAGCACGTGGTCGACAAACGCGCCA
Source organism: Actinomycetota bacterium (assembly GCA_046093725.1). Classification (GTDB taxonomy): domain Bacteria; phylum Actinomycetota; class Acidimicrobiia; order Acidimicrobiales; family Ilumatobacteraceae; genus UBA2093. The sequence goes on along the minus strand of JBJTGC010000291.1, from coordinate 3,550 downwards.
CTGACATGAACGTGCACACCCGTAGCGCTCAGTGGTACCGCAAGAACCTCGGTCAATACTTCGTGCAAGTAGGTGCAGGTATGTGGGTGAGTCGAAAAGTCGGTCTCGCGTTGTATGACCTAGAACGCGCCAAAGACTGACAAAGACAACAGCGACCTACGCTCTACGGAACAAGAATGACTTTGCCCGCAACCTTGCGGTTCTGCATGTCTTTCAGAGCTTGAACTGCCTGCGATAACGGATACGAGGCGGGTTCCACGGGGTTGAGTCGGCCGTCAGCAATCCACTCGAGCACGGTCATCAACATCTGCTGATTCTCTTTCGGATGACGACCCACCCATGCACCCCAGTCCACTCCGGTCACACGACGATTACGCAGAAGCACTTGGTTTGCGGGCAGTGATTGAATGCCACCGACAAAACCCACAACGAGATACTGACCGTCTTCACCGAGCGCACGAAGACACGCCACACCCAAGTCGCCGCCGACAGGGTCGTACAAGTAGTCGATCGAACCACCAGCAAGCTCTTTCGCTCGTTCTTTCACATCTTCAGTCGAAGAGTCGATGGTGGCAATAGCGCCCTTGCTTGCAGCAAGCTCTCGCTTGTCCGCCGATGACGCTGCGGCAATGACTCGAAGACCGAGCGCACGACCAAGGTCGACAGCCGCGAGGCCAACTCCGCCGCCTGCACCGAGAACGAGCATGGTCTTTCCTGCTTCGACTTTCGCTCTGGTCACCAATGCGAACCAGCCAGTGAGGTAGCTCTGCATGAATGTGGCTCCTTGGCCATCACTCATTGCATCAGGAAGGCGCAACACGCGCAGCGAACTCGTCACGACTTCATCGGAAAACCCACCAAACCCAACAGGTGCAAACACTCGGTCACCAACCGCCACTGCCGTGACACCAGTGCCAATTTCCGTGATGCGTCCCACCACTTCTGACCCGGGACGAAACGGCAACGGTGGCTTGATCTGATACTTGCCTTCACACAGCAGGGCATCGACAAAGTTGATGCCACAGGCCGTCACCGCAATGCGCACATCGCCGTCACCAAGTGGTGGTGACGTTTGATCCTCCATCACTAGGTCATCGAGTGGTCCGAATTGTTTGCACACCAGTGTTCGCACGGTCTCGACAGTACTTCTGGGTTGGTCTCAGATAACAGTCGACGAACGATTAGCGCAATGCGCGATGTAGACGCCTCGGCAACTTCGCCAAGAAATGTGAACAGGTCTCGCGAGTTGCGCGATCCACCCCGTAGTGAGCGATCCACGTGCTTCGACACCGCACATTGCACAGCACCCGTAGCCCCCGACGAATGGTGGCCTTCCCGGGCTCGCCTTCAAGTGCGTTCACCCACCGTGACGAGCCATAGGTGGTGACGGCAACGAGTCGCCGCACGTGAGTGAGACCCGCATGCAAGCGAGTGGCGCCTTCAGGGAATGTCCACGCCACTCCTTGCATCAGCACCCTGTCGAACCAGCCCTTCATGATGGCAGGGGGCGCTGACCACCAACTTGGGTACACGAACACAATCGCTTCGCACCACCGAAGATCAGCAACGTGTGTAGCAAGAAGTGAATCATTGGCAGTCTTTGTTTCGGGTGCAGCAAAGTGTTCGCGCTTCTCCACCGCAGAAAGAACTGGGTCAAAGTTCTCTTGCCACAGGTTGTGTGACCGGACTTCGTGACCATCAACGTGCAGAGATGACATCACTTGATCGTGGATTGCTCGACCATACGAGTCAGCAAGTGGATGCGCAAACAGCACGAGGACATTCACAACGTTTCCATGCTCTTTCGCACCTGACCAAGAAACTGAGCACGTCGTGCTTCACTTGCTCCATCTATGCCGTAGAACGCAAGCCACTTAGATCTCGTCCGCCACGACGTGTTCAACTTCAATGCGCGAAGCAGGGTTCGACGCCCGGAATCTTTCATCAGCTTCACATACGGCCATTTCGACCCATACGTGGTGATACCCACGATCTTGCGCACCTGTCGCAGGCCGGGACGCACTTTGTTGTTCTCATCGAACTCAAATGCCACCCCAGGCCGCATCACTCGTTCGAGCCAACCCTTCAGCTGCGCCGGCAGCGTCGACCACCATGTCGGATACACGAACACCAGCACATCTGCCCACTTCACTGCATCAATGTGCATCGTGAGGTCATCACTTGTGGCCGACATGATTGCCTTGTACCCGCGTAGTTCATCTGCAGACATCACAGGATCAAAATTCATCGCGCCAAGGTCGAGAACACGCACATCGTGTCCGGCGGCCTGGGCACCTTCGCTCGCTGCAGCGCGAAGTGCACCAGAAAAGCTGTCGATAATCGGGTGAGAGTGAATCACCAGCACGCGCATGAGACCACACTAGGTGGCAACGAACAACTGTAACCGGCCTGTTCAGGAAAGAAGAGCGATGACCTCGTTCAGGCGCTCTGCATGAATTGACTCTTCGCGACCATTCAAACGAAGCAACTTGGCCACTTCTTCATTCGGTTCATTGTCAGCCCAAAACTGATAGCCCGCATCACCGTTGACTTCACCTTTGATCATTCCCTTGAATGCTTCAACGTCGAGTGTCGGTGGCATGGGAATCGGAAGGATGCTCTCTACCTCGGGGCTCGGCTGCCACTCGTGCCCCAATTTGATGCTGATGGCTTTGGCTATTCGACGAGCATGTGCGCGTTCCTCGCGACCGTTGCGAAGCAGCAGCTCGGCTGCTTGCTCGTTCCCCACGATGGCTGCCACTTTCTCGTAGAACGCCTCGCCCGACACTTCGAGTTGATAGATGACTTCCATTGCCGGCACATCAAGCTGCGTCACCCCGGCCAACGCTGCTCCGGCGTTGTAGAAATTGCGTTCTGTCATTCCTTTGTCCTATCACCGAATTTCACACCGTGCGTACTACTACGGTGGAGTCATGCCAGAGTTGACGGGCAACTTCGACACGGGCAAATTGCCCCGCATCGCACAGGGTTCGGTCACGGTAACTATTGCGCGCACCGTTGAGCCGGGCCACGACGCACGCTTCCTCGCCTGGAGCGACGAGATGTTGACCGCCGTGCAGACCGCCGATGGTTGCCTTGGCGCAATGACTCTTCGCCCCGGAACCGACAGCGACGAATACCACATGGTGTTTCGCTTCGTCGATGTCATTCATCTCCGACGATGGGAACGATCACCTCAGCGCGAAGAATTGCTCGGACTTGTTGATGACATCATCAAGAGTGAACGCATTACCGTGACGCCAGGAACCGACCAGTTCTTCAATGCTCAGTCAGAGGCGCAGCCTCACAAGTCCCGCACACGCAAGTTTCTCGCCGACACTGCCTGGGTGTACCCCATTGCACTCGGCTTCACAGTGATTGTTGCGCCATACATCGGCAATCTTGATTTGCTTCCACGTGTTCTCATCTCCACATTGTTCGTCGGTGCGACGAGCAAGTACGCAACTGAACCAGTGCGCAGATGGTGGAGGCGACGCAAGATGCTGCCTCAAGGCGTCGTGCTTCGCTGACGAGCGTTACAACTGTTGTT
>JBJTGC010000290.1:0-5773 GCA_046093725.1 Actinomycetota bacterium | reverse complement strand
AGCCCGCACGCTCACCAGCTTCGAGACTGTGAGTTCCGAGCACGTCGGCGGTCAAGTGCATCATCGACTTGTCACCGTGCCAGAGAGATGTGCCGAGACGAACACGGAAAGTTCTTTGTGGGTGTAACGCACACAGACGCTCATACGTTGCTGCATCAACATGGCTGACATACACAGGTGAATCGGCCGGCAACATGTCGAGCCACTTTGTGATGTCATCAAGGTGAAGCGCCATGTCACCATCAAGTGGTGGATGAATAGAGAATCCGTGAACGGTGAGCGATGTTCGTTCGATGTACGACATCAACTTCTTGAAATCAGTCGGTGCAACGCCGTGGCGTTTCATCGACGATTGAAGCTTGACCATGATGCGACCGGACCATCCGAAGCGAGACAACGCACCAACATGGTCGACAGAGCCCACTGTGAGCACTGTCGCCAGCGGCAGCGTCGAAGGTGGTTGTGTCATGGTTGGGGTAAGGACAATCGGTGTGACACCAGAAGGAATGTCGCGTGCCTCGAACACTGTTCCGACAGCGATCTCATCTGAAAGTTGCCCGGCCAGAGGCATGAGATTCCATCGACGAAATCCGTAACCGTTTCCCTTGACGACTGGAACAATTTTGGGATACGACCTCGCAACCGATTGAACGTGTTGCTTCCAAGCAACTTCATTCACGGTGAGGCGGAGGGTCACCCCGTCACGCTATCCCGAGACTGAAGAGTTGCTCATTGAGAGAAAAGTGGGACGCAGGGCGTTCAGTTTGCGGACTGAAAAACCTTTCACCCAGACTCCGGCGCCGTATGCAAACTTCTCGAGCGTGCGCAGGAAGAGAAAACTGAATGGATCAAGAGTTGGCCGGCGGGCGTAGGAGAAGAGTCCGGGGATCACAATGCAAAGGGCCAGGAGACTGCTCGCAGCGTCGGAGAGTGTCGCAGCGACAACGACTATTGGCCACCACACCTTGACGACGGCGTCGGCGAAGTGTTGCCCCGTGCTGAGGAAATTTTTTCCGAACATCTTGAGCATCAGGCGAGTGCTGATGTTTCGCTCGCGGAATTGCAATGACATGAATGCGAAGTCAAGAAGCAAGAATGCGAGTGCGATCACATGCCATCCGATGCCGAGCAGCAACCACATTGCAACGCTTGTGGTTCGACTGCGCAAGGGTGACAAGCGTCCAGGGTGGCGCGACTCCAAGTCGACCGAGCTCGAGCCGTAGTTGAAGCGTTGACGAAGAAATGGCACGAGGCCACGGCGAGTGTCGTGTTGACAATTGATGGAAGGTTCGTAGCGAATGACGACACCACTTTCGACAAGTCGCCACACAAAGTCGACGTCTTCTCCGCATCGAAGGGTGATGTCGAATCCACCAGCGTCTCGAAGTGTTGCGGTGTCGCATACAAGTGCAGCACTCGGAAGATATGACACACGCGAATCATGCGCCACTTTCGCTGGCTGCCGACCCATGTCGAGAGGAGCCGAATTACGTTCGTATCGCGCAAGAAGACTACGCCGCTTTGAAGCAACTATTCGAGGCGCAACAAGTTTTGTCTGAGAGTCAATCTGCGCTGCAAGTTTGCAGATGTCATCACGAGTGATGTGCACGTCGCAGTCGACGAAAACGATGAGAGGAGTCGACACCATTTCAAGTCCTCGATTGCGAGCCACAGCCGGCCCACCGTTTTCCACCAGGCGCTCGACTGTCGCATTCTCAACCTGAACTGTGATGGGTGAAGCATCGTCAATGACGATGATTGACAGCCCTGCCAGGGCATCAATCAACCGTTGAAGCTGTTGCCTTTGGCGGGTCTCCGTGACGTATATGGGGATGACGACAGTGATGAGGGACTGGTCGACCATGGCATCGCGGAATGGGTGCAGAGCGCCGGCAGCGATGAGCCGATCGGTGAGAGGGGCATACTTCGGATCGGGCAGTTCCCCAGTTTCGAGGGCTTTTGCGGCCACCACGCCACTTTCGGTGAGCCTGAAGAACCGAGCGGGAGAACCGGCAATCAGTTGGTCGCCGTCGCGGCACCAGACGGCATCTCGCCGAAGTGCGGGAGAGTTCATGGTGGCGTCACCGCAGAACTTCTGTTGTCAGAAGTTGGCATGAGCCAAGATGCGATTGACGACCGAATGGTGAGAACAAGATCAGTCGTCCAGCCGGCGAGAACATCACTTCCATGCGTTGCATCTGCTGATGAAGCATCCCCGATCACTCCATTCGGTGACACGTGGTGCACACCGTGTTCGCGCATCTCGGAGATGAGTGAACGAGCATCACCGACCCGCCCGACTTCTTGTCGATCGGTTCGCACGTGCATCGAGTTAATCGCAAGCATGACTGATGTCTCGACGTGACCGGCATGCAGATCTCCGTTGGTCTCTAATGACGGTGACCAGAAGACGTGTGGCACGCCATGATGCGTGAGAGCAGATGATGACGACTGCATTGACAGAACATTTCCGCCATGTCCATTCACAAAAATGACACCGCAAAGATGTGGAGAGTTCTCGCTGAGCGACCGCGCGATAAGGGTTAATGTTCGTTCTGCAGTGTCACTACCAATACTCGATGTTCCTGCAAAGCCACGATGCTCATCGCTCGCTGAATAGTTGACGGCGGGAAGTTTTAATACACGTTTGTCGCCGATGATGTCGAGCGCGCGCTCACACAATGTCTCAGCGATGATTGTGTCGGTGTTTAACGGTAGATGAGGCCCGTGTTGCTCCCAAGAGCCAAGCGGTACGACAGCGATGTGCGGAGAGTCAAAGTCCGACGAGTACAACGCCGTGACGTTCACGCTTTTCCGACGTTGTGTTCTTTGCCTGCGATAAGTCGCTTGATGTTCGACACGTGTCGAATTTCGACCAGAACTCCGAGCGCGATGATGGTGAGAATTTCCCACAACGGGGTGCCTTCGAGCACGAACAACAATGGAACGAGCGGAACCACTGCAATTGACGCCACCGACGCCTTGCGTGAGATCTTCATGACCGCTAGCCAAACCAGAATCGACACAAGACCTGTGACGATGTTCGTGGCTAGCAAGATGCCCCCGCCTGTTGCGATGCCCTTGCCTCCTTTGAAGCGGCGCTGCACAGGAAACATGTGGCCGAGAAGTGCGGCAGCTGCGCACACGTAGGCCTCGGGCCGGTCAGCGATGATGAATCCGAGGATGACCGCAAGCACGCCTTTGCCGGCATCTAGTGCGAATACCAGCACTCCAAATTTGGTTCCGAGAGCTCGCGCAACATTGCTGGCGCCGGGGTTTCCTGAGCCAAATGTCGTGATGTCAATACCGCGACTCTTGGCCACCATCACGGCACTTGGAAACGTGCCAATGAAGTACGAGACAACGAAAAGAACGGCGAGTGCAAAAACCATAAGAAGTGGTGAAACGACTGTAGTCAGCGACCGGCGACGATGCTTGGAACCCGCGCCGGCTTGGAGTGATCTTGCGATGGACGCGGCACCAATGACACCGGAACAGAAGCAAGAAGTGCATCGGCATCGCCGCCCACACACTCTGGGTCGGGGCCATCGAGGGGTAGCCCAGTGAAGAATTTTGCTGCCATGCAGCCACCTTGGCATTCGTCGTAGGCGCCACATGAGGCGCAAGCACCGGCGCTTTGTGGCTCACGCAAACCGATGAACAAGTCCGATTTGCGCCACACGCGAGTGAAACCACCAGCGTCGAGCACATTGCCGGCTTTGAACTCGTCGTGAATGACAAACGGACACGCGTACACGTCACCGATTGGGTCAATGAGACACACCACGCGCCCAGCACCACACATGTTGAGCCCAGGCAGTGCAGGCCCGAGTGCATTCAGATGGAAGAACGAGTCACCAGTGAGAACATTTTCGCCGTGAGCTGACAACCAGTTGTAGATGTCGCGTTGCTGTGTATTGGTGGGATGCAACTGGTGCCATGTATCTGCGCCGCGACCAGCAGGGCGGAGGCGGGTGATTCGCAACTGTGCTCCGTATGAGTCGGCGAGCACCTTGAAGGCATCTAGTTGAGACACGTTTTGTCGAGTGACGACCACCGAAATTTTGAACGGACCGAATCCGGCGGATGCCAAGTTGTCCATGGCACGACGCGCGGTGTCGTACGAACCAGATCCGCGTACAACATCATTTGTCGCAGCGTCAGCACCATCGAGACTGATTTGGATGTCGAGGTAATCCATATCAGTCAGTCGCTTTGCCTTTTCGGTATCGATGTATGCACCGTTCGTGGAGAACTTGACACCGATTCCTTTCGACACTGAGTACTCAATGATGTCGAAGAAGTCGCGACGCACCATTGGCTCGCCGCCGCCGATGTTGATGTAGAAGACCTGAAGTGCGGCGAGTTCGTCGAGCACTGCCTTTGCTTGCTCTGTGCTCAACTCGCGCGGGTCACGGCGCCCACTGCTACTAAGACAGTGGATGCATTCAAGGTTGCATGCATAAGTGAGTTCCCACGTAAGACAGATTGGTGCGTCGAGACCACCCTTTAGTTGTTCGACAAGGGGACTAACGGACACGAACAATCTCCGATGTGATGAGAGAGTCAATTGCAGATTCGAAGGATTGCCAACGTTGAGGTTCTATGTCAGAAGCGACGAGGGCGTCTTCCAAAGTGGAGTGCGTCGACAAGGATTCGACAACTTTCAACATGTCACGCGAACGCAAGAACACAAGACGACGGTTGTCGTAGTGATACGCGAGTGCACCGAATGGTTCAGGCCGCAGGGCAACCTGTGGGTGCACCTCGAGTGCCGTGCTCAGTAGACGCCGCACATGCCGTCGATGGAAATCTCCTCGACGAGGAGTTCTTCGACCACGGTGGCGGCCTGGTTGTCGGCCGAGCTGGTGTCGTGACCGGCGTTGTCGGTGGCGACGAGTGTGTCTTTCTCCATGGGGCGAGCGTATCCATTCAGGCACGAGCGGGGGAACACGGGCGCTCGCTATGAATCGAGCGAGGTCGTTTGACCTCGCCTTGTCCTGCTGACGAGGCGTTTAGATAAGGTCACTTCTGCTCGACGCCTAGGGGAGGCGGGGCTCGGAGGCGGCTCCCAACGTGAAGACCCAAGCAGCGATTCTCTGGGAAGTCGGGGCCCCGTGGAGTGTGGAAGAGATCGATCTCGACCCGCCCGGCCCCGGTGAAGTGTTGGTCAAACTTGCTGCGTCTGGAATGTGTCATAGCGACGAGCATTTGGTGACCGGTGATCTGCCTTTCGCATTGCCGATTGTCGGCGGCCACGAAGGTGCTGGCGTGGTCATGGAAGTTGGCGTTGGGGTCAGTTGGTTGGCACCGGGCGACCACGTCGTGTTCGGGTTCATTCCATCGTGTGGACGTTGCCCCAGTTGTTCGCGTGGGCATCAGAACTTGTGTGATCTTGGCGCGAAAATGGGCGGCGGTCGACAAATCACCGATGGAACATCGCGCCATCACGCGCGCGGCCAGGATCTTTCGCTCATGTGCATACTCGGCACGTTCGCACATCACACCGTGGTCAATGAAGCGTCATGCATCAAGATCGACAACGACATTCCGCTCGACCGTGCATGTCTCACCGGCTGCGGCGTCGTGACCGGATGGGGAAGTTCGGTGTACGCCGCGGAAGTTACACCTGGTGACACTGTTGCAGTTGTCGGAGTCGGCGGCATCGGAGCAAATGCATTGCAAGGCGCCAAGCTCGCTGGCGCCAAGCGCATCATTGCCATCGACCCAGTTGAGTTCAAGCGCGAGAAGGCGATGGAGCTTGGTGCGACAC
>JBJTGC010000289.1:0-2136 GCA_046093725.1 Actinomycetota bacterium | reverse complement strand
GAGGCACCCGGCCTTGCCGAAGCGATGCGTCTCGTGAATCCGCTTGGTCGACTCTCGCGCGGAGTGGCCGGAACGAGGGGTCAAGCAATCATTGTCAATGCCCCGGGCTCACCGCGTGGCTGTGTCGAGCAACTACTCGCCGTCATTGATGTGCTGCCGCATGCGGTGGCACTGCTCGCCGATCAGCCCACACGGCATTGACCTCTCGTTAATTCGCGGGAGAGGCGAGTGCCACATCGGTAGCCTCAAGACCGTGCTGCGCATTGTCGTTCCAAAGGGGTCTCTCGAGAAGGCAACGTTTGAGTTGTTCGAGGCAGCAGACCTTCGCATCGTGCGTTCGTCGTCTGTCGATTATCGAGCATCTATCGATGACCCGCGGGTGGTCGACGTACGCATTCTGCGACCACAGGAAATTCCCATGTATGTGGCAGAGGGACTGTTCGACCTCGGCATCACTGGTCGAGATTGGATCGCTGAGACCGGCAGTAACGTTCAATCGCTTGGCGAACTGAAGTATTCAAAAGCCACCGACAACCCTGTGCGCATCGTCGTGGCTGTGGCTGGCGACTCCCCGGCGCAGTCGGTAGCCGCTCTTTCTGACGGAGTGCGTGTCACCACTGAGTACCCGCGATTGACCGAAGCGTTCTTTCGTGAGCGTGGCGTGTCCGCCGATGTGCGTCTTAGCTACGGCGCGAGCGAAGCGAAGATCCCAGACATCGCGGACTGTGTGGTGGACATCACAGAAACTGGTCGAGCGTTGCGAGCAGCAGGTCTTCGCGTCGTCGACACCATTCTCACGTCGTACACCGAACTCATCGCGAACCCAGCGTCGTATGCCGACGCAAAAAAGCGTCACGCGATGGAGCAATTGCTCACGTTGTTGAACGGAACACTCGAGGCGCGGGGCAAAGTTCTCATCAAATTGAACGTCGCCGACGGAAATCTCGAGGCAGTGCTCAAGGTGCTGCCAGCGGCAAAGTCGCCGACGGTGTCACGGCTTGCTTCCGGTGACTATGCCGTCGAATCAGTTGCCGAGAAGCGCACCATCAACACGCTCATCCCGGCATTGAGTGATGCGGGTGCAACAGACTTGCTCGAGATACCCATCTCAAAAATCGTCCACTGAGTCACGAATGGTGTCATCGTCAGTGTCGTCAAGTCGTCGCCTGGGGCGTGTCGTCAGCTTTGACGAGGCAAGTGGTTTGGGGATAGTGGCAGATGCTGGCGGCGATTCCCACAGGTTTCATTGCGTCTCCATTGCTGACGGAACTCGAACCATTGCTGTCGGATCACACGTCTCTTTTGTTCTTGCGAGCCGCCATGGCGATCTTGAGGCAGTTGATGTCGTTTATGCTGACGGCGATGCGCAGCGGTGAGTTCGTAAATGGCCGCTGACGGCCGCTCTGAGGTGTCGATACACACCTTTTACGCAGAGCACTACGAGACCATCGATGCCGGTGGCGCACTGGGAACGTTCCATCGCATCACACACCGTTCGCTCGAGCGCGGGCTTCGAAAGAAGAAGTTCAGCCGAGTATTGGAAGTGGGTGCGAACAAGGGTGAGCACGTGCAATTCGTGCGACATGACTTTGACTCGTATGTGTTGTCAGACTTTCGACTGCCTGCTGAGGAAATCGCCAGTCTCAATGATCCGCGATTCACCTACCGTCAAGCTGATGTGCAGCATTTGCCGTTCGACGACAATTCATTCGATCGCACCATCGTCACCTGTGTGTTGCACCACACGAGCCACCCGGGCCTTGCAGCAAGCGAAATCCGTCGCGTGACGGCGCCTGGTGGGGTGATGTCGATTCTTCTTCCGTGCGATCCAGGTCTTGCGTATCGCGCGGCGTGGAAGAACTCATCTGGTCGCGCACTTCGAAAAAGGGGTGTAGTGGATCCGTATCTCGTTCATGCGGAAGAGCATCCGCAGCACTTTGCCGGTCTGGCTGCGCACTTGCGCGCATCATTTGTAAGAGACAGCGTGACCGTTCGGTGGTGGCCGCTACCAGTTCCGTCATGGAATCTGAATCTGTACACCGTATGGCATGTGGTGAAGTCACGAGACTGATGTCGCGAGACGACGTGCATCTGACAGTGCTCGGCGAAAAATCGTCAGCTGAACGTGTTCAGCCG
>JBJTGC010000288.1:0-2173 GCA_046093725.1 Actinomycetota bacterium | reverse complement strand
ACCGAAGTTGATGTCTGACTTCCACAGCAAGTCAGATGCCCAATAGGCACCGGCCTCGGTGACCACGAATTTCAACTTCGGAAAGCGCTCGAAAGCTCCAGACAACAAGAGATGGAACATCGGCCGGTGGGTGAAGAACGGAACTTCATGCACATACACACCAAGGTTGTCGTTGTAATTCGCAAAGTCGGCTTCGCCCGAGTGGGTATGCACCACCATGCCGGTCTCCGCGCATGCCGCCCAGAACGGGTCGTACGAACGGTCGTTGTAAGGCTTGTTCGTGTGCCACATGGTCGGAATCATCACGCCGCGAATTCCTGGCTGTTGCGCAGCCCACTGCACCTCTTCCACTGCACGCTGTACATCGTGAGTGACTGGTACGAGCGCGATACCCGCACGACGCACAGGGTTGGCGGCACAGAACTCTGCCAACCAACGGTTGTGTGCACGAGCACCCGCGAAGGCCAGGCGCGGGTCAGTGATGCGACCCGCCGCAAGTCCGGCGCCGAACGGAGGTGACTCTTGACCTGTCACTGCATCAGCATCGGCAAACACGACTTCACCAGCAACACCGTCGTGGTCGAGCTCTTTGTCTCGTTGCACTGGGTCCCACGCACCGGTGAGTCCGAGCTCGTTTTCCTTTTCCCACTTCTCGATGTAGTCCGCGTTCATTTCCATTTGCATGCGGCGATGGTTATGGCGTTCTGCGACATATTGGTCGAACTCGTCCATGACACTTGGGTCGAGATACGGGCGGTACTGCTCGCAGTGAAGTCCGGCGTGACAGTCGGACGAGACGACGATGTAGTGCTTGCTCACCTTGTCAGTCCTTCTTGCCGAGCACCGACATGTCGTCGTAACGCTGATGCAGGAAAGGCTCGATGTCTGCGCGTGATGCAGTGCCCACGATCTTTGCGTTGATGACAGTTGCCCGTTCACTCCACGTCATGTCGACAATGCGACGCACCGGAATATCGGCAAGGAAGTCGAGCGGAGAATCTTTCAGAGTCACCGTGCCATCGACGAGTTCCACCTTGCGCTCGATGTGGTGCTTGTAGCTGTGCACAATCAACGGGTCACTGTCGAGTGTGTTCTTCACCTCACACGACGGTGACACCTTGAAGTAGAAGTCACAGCTGTCGCGCTCGATGGGGTCGCGGGTGCCTGTGATGTTGCCGTTCACCTCGACGAGGTCGTGACCCATACGTCCGATGTAGCCGCTCACTTTGTTGCCATCACGATTGATCTCGACACGAGCGATCTTCTTCGGCTCGCCGAACACTTCGCGTCCGCCGACAGTTGCCTGCTCGGTGGTCATGGGCATAAAGAGTGGGTACTCGCCTTCCTGGCTGCCGTGCATCGCATGCACGCCAAACCAACCTGCACCGAAGCGAAGTCCGCCAGCCATCTCGACTTGTGTGATGTTGAACCGCACATACGGCTTTGCATGTGGCGTCAAGGGCTTCGGAAGTACCGCGGCGATGATGTCTGGATCTGTTTCGTAGATGACCTCAAAGCACTGCGCCCAAGTCTGAGCACCAGTTGCCTCAAGCTCGCGATTGCGTCGCAGATGCTCGGGCTTTGCCGCGTAACGAACGGTCGAAAAATCAACCATGATTCCCCCCAATTGTGATGTGCGACCCCGAAGAGTCGCCATGGTGGCCCCCACCACCAGACCACAAGTGTCGGAGATATGACCCCTCCGTGTCAAACCTCTCGGCGCTCTTGCCGCCCGAGGTTCCGTCAATCTGACTGAAGTTGCTGAAGACGTGTACGAAGCCAGCCTGATTCCCAGAAGCTCACGTCGCCACCATGGGCCAACAGCCACTCATGGGCCCCGACGGCCACAGCCGTGGCCTCGGCATTGCCTGGAGCGACTCGCAGAGCGGCTTCGACCAACCAAAGCGCTTCCACTGCGCGACCATTGGCGAGATGGTCGCGAGCACGGGACACAGCAACATCGATTCCGACTGCAGACACCAAATCAGCAAGCACATCGGCGCCTGTGGTCGGATGCAGTTCGGTGGTTGACTGCAATTTGAACCAACCCATGTAGGTCTCCCAGATGGTGCGCACGCCCCACATCACTTTTCCGTAGCCCTGGCCAACTCGGAGCTCGGGGGGCAAGGTGACGGTCCGCATCAAGGTCCATACGTCGACACCGCCATTCATG
>JBJTGC010000287.1:0-2912 GCA_046093725.1 Actinomycetota bacterium | reverse complement strand
GGGCGTTCCTGGAACGGCACCCATCGGTTCAGGTTCCGCCCTTGAAAAAGCGAAGCAGGCAACGACCACCACAACCATCGCTCCGACAACTACAACCACCACAACGCCATGGAGTGCGTTCAAGAGTCAGCAGAACAGCATTCCGAAAACTGCCACGACGTTGGCCAGAACTACTGGCACAACCCTGGTGCCCACTCTGTTGCCGACCCTCACCACAATGCCATCGGCACTGGGGGTCAACACTGCAATCAGTGCAATGTTGCCAGCAGATGAATCAAACTTCATTCTCAAATCGAACACACCTCTCACATGCGTCGGTGCTTCGTACTTCATCATCGCGGTCAAAGCAGGTACTTGCAGCATGAGCGTCGCCAAGCGATCAAATGGCGTTGTTGTGCAAACCGTACGTACTCGCGTCGCTGCTATTGGTGCAAGTGGTGGAGACATTGTCGCGATACCGGAGCCAACCGTCGTGTATTTCGCGAATGGATCATCAACCTTTAGACCATCTGCACCTAAGGCAATTTCATCGGCGGCGAGTGCCGCGAAGAATGCGCGCGCCGTTTTCGTCGGAGGCTTCACCGGCAACACAAGCAAAGACAAGAACAACCAAATTCGCCTCGCGCAGGGACGAGCCGTGAAAACGCGTGCAGCCCTTCGTGACGCCGGTGTGTCAGCCACCATCACAATCTGGACTTACGGCCGGACGGGGGCCGTTACCAGCGGCAAGACCGAGGTTGAACAGAACCAGAACCGCCGCGCGGTCATTTACATCGTTCCCCAGGCGGGGTGATTGTGGCCCAGTTGTGGGCGGGGCGACGGGTCATTCTTTCCTTTCATGACTAAATTGAGGTTTGGTCATGTCCAGCCATGTTGGCGGGCATCTGACGGGGAGAAGTCACATAATGAAGATGTCGTCGATGCGTGCTGGTGCAGCACTTCTAGCGGGATTGCTCTTTGTAGCTAGTTGTGGCGGTGGCGATAGTGAGTCGTCGAATCGTCAACGCAACACGGCTCTGTCGGCATGTGTGACAGCAAGTGTTGCTGAGGGACTTCAGATCGGAACGTCTGGCGCGAACATTGAGGTGGCAATCGGGGTATGCAGCGGCGTGACCGGCATCCAGTTCATTGACGAATCGACGAACAGTGTCGACACCATTCGTCCGGCTGGGGAAGGTTCCACAACTCCACTGAACATTGAGGTTCCAGCTCTCACAGAAGCCTCGCCGACAGTGCAGCGCAATGTCACGGTAAGAGCACTCGGAGTGGGTTCAGTGTTGATTGCCGAAGATCTTGTCACCCTCATCGTGAGTGAGACAGGAGCAGTCTCCGTTCAAGTCACTCCCGGTACTCCATCAGAATCTGACACAGACAAAACAACCGATGCACCGCAGACTCCGTTGGTTGGGGTGAAGAACTTGCAGATGGTCTACAAGTCGACAGATGGTGAATTTGAAGAATACGAACTTTCCTTTACCTATTTTCCTGCCGAGTTAGAAAGGATTGATGGCTTTTCATGGTCGGTGCGTTCTGTGGGGAGTGACACGTCGATATATGCGGTCACAGCCAAGAAGGACACTTTCACAGTTGGGGAAAATCAGCTGTACAGCACGTTGCAGCAGCTTCGCATCGGAACGTTCCAAGCCGGTATGACGTATGAGGTCGTTGTGACTCCGTATGTGAACAGCAAAGATGACCCGGCACAGCCATTGCCAGATTCGTCTGCAACAACTGTGGCCTCTTTTGTCGCGGCATCCGGTGAACCGAATGTGATTGTCAGTCCGAATCCGGACCCGAACACGACCAATGCCACATCAAACTCACAAAGTCCTGCAGTACCGCAGACACCCACGGGACTCTCATTGAGCGACGACGAAACTCGTGTTCTCACGTGGGTTCCAAGTCGTACCAGTGAGACGTCATATGTGTTCGATGCTGAGAAGTATCCGTATCGCTATCGAGTTTTCTGGCAACGAACTGACTCACCTAGCGAATCGGGAAATTTCTTGGATGTGGAATCTGCGAAATACCAACTGAATCCGTATGACTTCATGGCAGACGCTGAGTACAATTTTGTTGTTCAAGAACTCTCTGTAGACCTGAGCTCCAGTGACATTGTGACCTCAGATCCGTCAGCTCCTCTCACGGCGGTGCCGTTCACAACTGCCGACTTCGAAAGAATTCGTGCAGCCGAGGAGGCCGCTCTTGAGAAGTCACGACTCGCGGCAATCAACTGCATGAAGAGTGCACCACAATTGGAGTTGCTCTTGCTTGACCCGAACAGCCGCACTGTTGACGCCAACCAGCCGGTGAACTCTGATGATGAAGTCAAGTTTGGGGTGTTGCATCCTTGCGAAACTGACGTAGTTGCAGGGTTGGGTTTCAACCTCAGAGAAATTGATCCAGTGACACGGCGCGTCTACGCAGATCGCACAGTGTGGGGGGAAGGCGGTGAGGTGACGATCGAGATGCCAGATCGCAGGCTTGCGCCCGGACCACACACCTTTATTCTCCAGACCAGGTGGCGGGGTGGTGATCCGTTTGGTGAGGACACTGCTGCACGAGACACGGTGCCGTCAACCGAACAGACAATCGAAGTGGCTGCAGGTACCAGGCCGTTTGTGCGTCGGTGCGCACCAGAGAACATCAGTATTGATGGTCGAAAGCTGACCATCAATTGTGACGGCGTCCACAACATCAAATGGAGAGACAGCAATGTCAACCGGCGAAAGGTCAACATTGACGTTGACAATCGTCAGGTGACGCTTCCGGTTTTCCCGGATGGCTGGCATCAATTTGGTCTTCAAATACGTCAATCTGATTACGCAAACATCAACTTCCGATACATGGTGTGCCTGAGAAACTGCGAGAACACGAAACTTGAACCCGAATTTACCGTGTCGGTAGAAGGG
>JBJTGC010000286.1:0-2335 GCA_046093725.1 Actinomycetota bacterium | reverse complement strand
GATGATGCCCGAAAAGAGTTGCGAGCATTCATGGTGGTGTCAAGTGAGCCGGAGGACTACGGCACGATCACCGTCTATACCGTGGAAGGACAGCTGCCTGAAGGACCTGCCACGGTGGCCGCCGAGTTTGGAAGCGATCCGATTATTTCACAGCAGATCACGTTGCTTGATCAGCGTGGATCACGGGTGGTGTTCGGGGATCTTCAACTCGTGCCAGTTGGCAACGGGCTCGTGTATTTGAGACCGTTGTTCGTTCGACCAGACGACGCAAATGCAAAACAGATATTCGTTCGTAAGTTCCTGGCGTCATACGACAACAAGGTGGTGATCGGTGAGTCGCTGTCTGACGCCGTCAACAAATTGTTTGCTGGGGCAGGCACATCATTGAGCGGCGAAACTTCCCAGTCGGAAACCGACACCGGCGGGGCAACCACCGGTTCGTCACCGAGCGTCACGACTCCTGCGCAGCCGTCGAGCCAAAATCCCGATGAACTTTTGCGGCAAGCAGAAGTGCTGTTCGCCGAAGCAGACGCTGCTCTCGGGCAGAATCCACCTGACTTTGCGACCTATCAGCAAAAACTTGCTGCCGCTCGCGCACTAGTGCGCGAGGCTATTTCATTGCTCGGGGGATAGTCACCAAGCTGTCCAGCCACCGTCAATGACGAGATTGTGGCCGGTGACGTATCGCGACATGTCGCTTGCAAGGAAAGCAACACCAGCCTTGTAGTCCTCTTCGGTCGCCATGCGCTTGAGCGGAGTCTTGTTCGCATAGGCGTTACGGAATACCTCTAGATGGTCTCGATATACCCCGCCGGGAGAAAGGGTGTTGACGCGGATGTCGGGTGCAAGGGTGGTGGCTAGCCAACGAGTGAGCTGGATGATTCCACCTTTGCTTGCCGCATAGCCTGCCGCATTACCCATATCTGTGCCTTCATAGATAGACCAGTCGGGACCAACAATTCCATATGTTGAACCAAAGAAAATCATTGATCCGTTTGGGCTCTTTCGAAGGTGATCGACGCAACCTTGGGCCAAGAGGAAGGCAGAGGTGAGATTGATCTCGATACCGCGGCGCCACTGGGTGACACTTTGCTCTTCAAATTTAGTCGTCCAACCTCCCAGTTCAGGATTCACGATTGCAGCGAGATGAACGAGGACGTCAATTCGTCCGAAGTGATTGGCAACTGTGGTTGGAATTTCTCGTACATCAGATTCTTTCTCAAGATCAGCCACGATCTCGAGAACATCTGCACCGTGAATCTTTCGAAGTGAGTCCGCGACTTCGGTGATCCGTTCCTTCTTGAGGTCTACCAGTGCAATCTTCGATCCAAGTTCCGCCAAGCCTGATGCTGCGACGCTCCCAATGTGGCCAGCGCCGCCGATGACAAGACTCACGCGTCCGTCAAGTCGGGACAGCTCAGAAATTGTTCGTCCAAGATTCATGGTCATTCCTTTTCTCGTCGGGAAAGCAAGAACTCCGCATACGCGATGTCGTCTTCGGTGTCGATGTCGACACAGTGGGTCTTCGGCAGAACCACTGCTCGCGTCTCGCCGTCGTAGATCGACGTGGCGTTCAGCAGATAGTCACATTTGATGATGAATGCCACGGTCGAGACGTCATAGACGGGTGGCGCGGCTTGACGGTTGTAGATCCTTTGCGCGGGTTCATTCACAAGCCGTACCTGATGGGTCGATTCATTTATGGTGACCATGTTGAACCACGGATTCTTGTGAGCATCGGACACAGCCATGATCACGTCTGCTTGTGATTCTGCAGCCAAATCAGTACAGGCATTCAGGTCTTCAATCGTGCGCAACGGTGCTACGCACGGAACTGCCATCAAATAAGACGGAAAGCTGCCCTCGGAGTTCAGCCACCGCACCATGTGACACCATGCATCCCATTCCCGAGAGGTGTCTTGCGCGAGTTCCGCGGGTCGAAGCCAAGGAACTTCCGCACCGAACTTGTGTGCCTCGTCCGCAATGAGCTGAGAATCCGTCGAACATAAGACACGTTGAACGCGGCGAGTCTGCAAAGCCTGGATTACGGCTCTGGCAATCAGTGATTGACCGCCAACATGGCGAAGATTCTTGTTGGGAACGCCTTTCGAACCTCCGCGAGCGAAGATACCTGCGACAATCGTTGTATTGGTCACGTCAACCTATTCCCTGATCGCGACACGCTTGCCGCTTCTGGCTGATTGCTCAATCGCCTCAATGGTATTGAGAATTTGAAGACTGTGGTGGATGTCCGATAGGCCGATCTTGTTGTGGCCCGAGGGATCAAGAACCGCCTGGAGAAGCGCTTCGCCCGCCCGATTTCGTTCCTCATGGG
>JBJTGC010000285.1:0-4987 GCA_046093725.1 Actinomycetota bacterium | reverse complement strand
ACTCGCATTCATGCGTGGACGGACCCTGAACAACTCATTCATCATTCTCGATGAAGCGCAGAACACCACTCCTGAACAGATGAAGATGTTCCTCACGCGAATCGGCTTCGGGTCAAAGGTCGTGGTCACCGGTGATGCCACTCAAGTTGACGTTCCAACAGGCAAGAGCGGACTTGTAGGTCTTGAGCGAACCCTGACTGGAATTGACGGGCTGTCCTTCGTGCATCTCGATAGAGATGATGTGGTGCGTCACCGGATCGTTGCTGACATTGTGGCGGCCTATGAACAAAAGGGTTCATCGAGTCGTAAGTCTTCCAAGCGCGAAAGGGATTAGGCTGACCACGACATGGTCGAAGGTAAACCGAGCCTCGGAGCGCCTCTTCGCAGTGGTGGAGATGGTGTGCCCGAGGTGTTCTGTGTGGACGAGCAGTCCGAAGTTCCAATAGAGCTTGAACGGTGGCGTCGTCTTGCACTCAATTCTCTGCAGTCTGAGAACGTCAGGGGTGCTGCTGAACTCGCGGTGCTGTTTGTCGATGAAGTAACCATCGCAGAGATGAATGCTCAGTTCATGGGGAAGTCGGGACCTACTGATGTGTTGGCCTTTCCAGTTGACGGCCTTGAAGTTTTCAGTGCTCAAGGCCCTGGGGCAGTGACACGAGGCCCCTCACGAGCTGAGCACGACTTGTCCGATGCGCCACTCATCCTTGGTGACGTCGTCATCTGTCCGGCAGTTGCTGTACGACAAGCACCTGAGCATGCAGGAGAGGTCGATGACGAAATTGCACTGTTGCTGGTGCACGGCATTCTTCACGTGCTCGGCCACGATCACGATGAACCACAGCGAACCGCAGTGATGCGCGCACGAGAGATTGAACTTCTGTCCGCGCACCATTGGAACGGTCCGGCACCCGTGGGTTTTGCCCAGGAACACTCCTCATGACCCCACCAGCAACGATCGCAGCAGCACCTACTACCGCTGACTTCTGGATGCTCTTTGCCATAGGCATGTTGTTGCTGGTGCTCATTTTTCTCGCCGTGGCCGAAATGGCGCTTTCACGCATGAGCAAGCCGAAGGCGTCTGCATTGGCCGATTCGGGTGCCGCAGGAGGTGCAGCGTTGGTGAAACTGGTGGCACACCCTGAGCGTTGGGTTAACCCGTTGTTGCTCACCGTCAACGTGTGTCAGACAGTTCAGGCCACATTGACAGGTGTCGTCGCTGCACGAGTGTTCGGCACTGCCGGAGTCGTCATCGGTGTCGCCTTGAACGTTGTTGTGTTCTTCGTGCTCGCCGAAGCGGTGCCGAAGACGTACGCGGTTCAACACTCCGAGCGAGCTGCGCTGCGCACGGCACGTCTCACGTATCTCATAGTTTCTTTTGCACCTCTTCAGGCAGTTTCGCGAGGACTCATCGGTCTCACCAACATCATCGTGCGCGGAAAGGGTTTGAAAGAAGGCCCATTCGTAAGCGAGCAGGAATTGCTTGGCATCGTCGAGGCTGCAGCTGAGGAGCAGGTCATCGAGCACGAAGAGCGTGAGCTCATCGAATCGATTATTGAATTCGGTGACACTGTCGTGCGCGAAATAATGACGCCGCGTCCCGACGTGGTAGCTGTGGACCACGACGTGACCATCGACCGTGCCCTGGACATCGCGATGGGTGATGGCTACAGCCGTCTGCCTGTATTGCGCGAAATGGACGACCACGAAGACATCGTCGGAATCGTCTATACGAAGGACTTGATGCGTGAAGTGCGGACCGGCAATGGCGCATCAACTGTTGCCGGAGTCGTACGGCGAGCGATCGTCATTCCCGAGAACAAACCTGTGTCGAAACTGATGCGCGACATGCAACGTGAGCACTTCCACATGGCGATTGTCGCCGATGAATACGGAAGCATCGCTGGCCTTGTCACTCTTGAGGATTGTCTTGAAGAGCTCGTTGGGGAAATCGTTGATGAATTCGACGAGACCGAAACCATGATTCGTCCGATGCCAAACGGGGACACTCTGGTACTTGGTGCGATGAGCATCACCGACTTCAACGAGCATTTCGACACTCGGCTTCCGGATGAAGAGTGGGACACCATTGCTGGTTTTCTCTTTGGCACGCTCGAACATGTTCCGGTGATCGGTGAATCGGTCGAACAAGGTGGATGGCGGTTCGCTGCAGAGGAAGTCGCGGGTCGCCGCATCGTCGCGGTCAGAGTGTCGCCAGTCGTTCCGACCGACTAGCGTCGCGCGCATGCAGATTTCTCTTGAAGGCAAGGTTGCGCTCATCACCGGCGCATCACGTGGTATCGGTCATGCGACGGCAAAGACCATGGCGGAGTCCGGCGCCAAGGTGATGATGGTTTCTCGCAAGATCGACGAATCAGCCGCTGAAGGAATCAAAGGGACTGTCGCAGTGCGCGCTGCCAATGTCGGCGATGTGACAGTTGCTGACGAAGTGGTGCGAGAGACCATTGAGAAGTTCGGTGGCCTCGACATTTTGGTGAACAATGCCGCCACCAACCCTTACTTCGGGGCCACGATGGAAGTCGACGAAGGGCGTTATGACAAGACCTTTCAGGTGAACCTGAAAGGACCGGTGTTCTGGAGTCAAGCCGTCTGGCGTGCAGCCTTCAAGAACAAGCCTGGTGTCATTATCAACGTCGCGTCAGTCGGGGGCATGCGCGCCGAACAAGGACTGGGTGTGTACAACCTCACGAAGGCAGCGCTCATTCACTACACGCGGCAATTGGCTGCAGAACTCGGGCCGACACGGGTGGTCGGTATCGCTCCTGGGCTGGTGAAGACAGATTTCGCCGGAGTGTTAGTTGAGAACTGGGGCGACAAGTTGGCCGCAGCACTCCCCACCAAACGACTGGGAGAACCAGAAGACATCGCCAACTTGGCGACGTTTCTCGCATCAGATGCAGCAAGTTGGATCACGGGTGACACCTATGTCATTGACGGTGGAGCGGGCGCGAAGAGCACCTGAGTGCAGCTGCGTTCATGCCGTCGCCGAGCTTCGACACTGCCGATGCGGAGAATTGCATCCAGTACCGGCGCGGAAGGCGAACACGTGATTCAGTCATGTGGCGAACCGCTAAGTGCCTCAACTATCAAATGTCGCTGAATCTTTCCTGATGTGGTGCGCGGCACCTTGCCGAATCTGACTTCGCGCGGAGCCATGTATGCAGGAAGGTGCTCCTTGACTACTGCACGCACCGATTCAAGTGGCATCTCTACTGCATCGTCGGTCTCAAGAAGTGCCACCACTCGCTTGCCCCATTCGGAGTCGGGAAGTCCCACGACCGCACAGTCTCTGACAGTTTTCATTGTCATCAGCACACGCTCGACGGGTTCTGGCCAGACGTTCTCACCACCAGAAATGATGAGATCTCCACGGCGACCAGCAACATGAAGCTGTCCGTCGGAAGACACATTGCCGACGTCACCGGTGCGCAGCCATCCATCCGCGTCGATCGTTGAAGATGCATTTCGGTAGCCGCGCATCAACATCGCACCGCGTACGAGAATGTCGTCATCTTGGATCTTGATGTCGACACCGTCGAGTGGTCGTCGGTCATAGACGACACCGCTGCCCGTCTCGGTCATGCCATACGTGGTGACGACGTTGACGGGAAGACCCTCTGGTGCGGCGCTTCCGCCGAGCAACACGGTGCGATATAACGATGCATCGACTCGCGAAAGTGCCGTGTGAACAAGTGACACGAGAGTTGCACCCTCGCGCACGGCGTCTTCGTAACCCTCCACTGTGAACTTTGCCTGCACGATGACGCGCGAGCCAGTCAATAGAGATCTCGTCACAACGGACAAGCCGCCAATGTGAGAGACGGGCAAGCATGCGAGCCAAACGTCGTCAGATGTTGCCGCCAAGCGTTGAGAAGTGGCCCGAGCACTGGCGAGAAGCGAAGCATGAGTGTGTATGACGGCCTTCGGAAGTCCCGAGCTACCACTTGTCGCGATGACAACGGCATCACCTGGCTCTGCCGGGACGCCTTCGGGCAATGTTGTCTCGCCATTAGCTTCGATGATGCGAGTGGGTCGGACGGCTTGGATAAGAGAACGTTTGGCCGCAGGCGGCAATCGCTGGTCGATCGGGAAAATCGCGTGACCCTCATCCCATGCCCGCTTCATGGCATCGACGAGATGTGGTCCTTGGGTCATATCCAGGCAGATCAACTCGACCACGCAGTCATCGTATGACCGTGAAACACTGATGTGGTGATCGAGTCGGCCCAAGTATCCGTGACCCAAAGCAAGTTGTCTCTGTGGTTGGCGGGTGCGCGTCCACGAACGCTGCCCGCCGCTGTTGTTCCGGTGCTCGTAGGAGCTGCGTGCGCAGTGGGCATCGAAGAAGGAGCAGCAACTTCCTGGTGGCGTGTGCTGCTAGCGGCTCTCGTCAGTCTTGCTCTTCAAGTTGGCGTGAACTACGCCAACGACTACAGCGACGGTGTGAGAGGCACAGATGCGCAACGCGTCGGACCGATGCGACTTGTAGGGTCAGGCACATTCACGGCTTCGGCGGTGAAGCGCGCAGCATTTGTGGCGCTTGGTGTGGCAGCAGTGGCTGGTTTGGTGCTCGCACTCGTGACGTCACTGTGGTTGCTTGTTGTCGGAGCAGCAGCATTGGTGGCTGCGTGGTTTTATACCGGTGGCCCACGACCATACGGCTACATGGGACTTGGCGAAGTATTCGTCTTTGTGTTTTTTGGAATCGTCGCAACTGTTGGATCCACGTTCGCTGTGACTGAAACACTGCCCACGGTGTCATGGGTCGCGTCAATTGCAGTCGGTTGTTTCGCCTGTGCGCTACTCGTGGTCAACAACTTGCGCGACATCCCCGGAGACACTGTCGCCGGTAAGCGAACGTTGGCGGTTCGTCTCGGTGACAAAATGACGCGCCTGTTGTTCAACGGGCTGTTCGCGGTCGCCGCAGCGTTCGTGATCTTGACCTCGTTTGTCGCCGGAGCCTTCAGTT
>JBJTGC010000284.1:0-9161 GCA_046093725.1 Actinomycetota bacterium | reverse complement strand
TGCCGGTGTTCTTCATCATGTTCCGCGTGTTGCACGGCTTGACACGAATCGGCACTGATGGAACGTTCGACCCGCAGTACATCGACAAGGCATCCGAGTTGTTCGTGTCGCTCAACGAGAAATCGAAGATGGTTGCTTTCGGTCTCGACCTCGCAGTTACTCCTGTTGAAGCCTTGCAAGACAATTTTGCTCACGGCTTGTGGTACGCGCTTCTCGTCATCGCAATGGCCGCGCTGTTTCTTATTCAGCAGCGCATGATTGCGAGCCGCACGGTGAACCCCACCATGTCGGCGACGCAAGCAAAAATCATGCAATACCTGCCGGTTGCATTCGCGTTTTTCCAAGTGTTTCTTCCAACTGGCCTTGTCGTGTACTACGCAGTGCAAGCAGTCATTCGCATTCTGCAGCAGTGGTACATCACGCGTCGTTTCTACGGAGACGAAGGCGCACTTGGACGCCAAGCGCAACAAGCGAGCACAAAAGCTCGCGACATGAAAGTCGAAGAGGACAAGTCGTCCTCCAAGAAGAAGGCTGACGACTCGCCCGCAGCTCCCATCGTGAGCAAGCGAGTGACTCCGTCAAAGAACAAGCCTTCACCGAGTGGGCGTGTGAATCGCCCAACACCTCCCGGACGTAGCGGTAATCGTCATCGCAAGCCCGGGAAGTAACAACTCGATACGACACAACAAAACAAGGACAACACCATGGAATGGGTAGAGACAACAGGCCGCACCATCGAAGAGGCCAAGAACATTGCACTCGATCAGTTGGGAGTCGCTGAAGACGACGCCGACTTCGAAGTTGTTGAAGAACCAAAGCCGGGCCTTTTTGGTCGTACTCGCGGCGAGGCTCGCGTGCGTGCTCGCGTGCGTCCGACCAGCCCTCGCGGCAAAGGTGGCGAGCGTCGCGAACGCAACTCACGTGGTCGCAACAACAAGGGTCGCAGTGGCGAGTCCGGTAACGGTCGTCGCGAAGGCGGCCGTGATGGTGGCAGAAATGAGAATCGTTCTCAAAAGCGTGAGCGTCCCGCTCGCGAGCCACGCGAAGATCGTCCGCCACGCGAAAAGGTCGATGTCGACCCGGCAGCAGTGGCCGACTCTGCCGTCAACTTCCTGAGTGGCCTCGTCACTGCGTTCGGCTTGAAGGCCGACGTAGTGGTCAACCGCGAGGACACCGTGTTGGATGTTCAGGTCAACGGCGATGAGCTCGGATTGTTGGTGGGCCCACGCGGCACCACCCTGCTCGCCATTCAGGATCTCACTCGCGTGGCCAGTCAGCGTCGCCTCGGTGACCAGGACACTCGCCTTCGCGTTGATGTCGCCGGGTACCGCGAGCGTCGTAAGGAAGCCCTTGGACGTTTTGCCTTGAAGGTGGCAGAGGAAGTGAAGGAATCAGGCTCGGCTCGAGTACTTGAGCCGATGGCATCGGCCGATCGCAAGATTGTCCACGATGCGTTGCTTGACGTCGAAGGCATTGTCACCCGCTCAACTGGTGAAGAGCCTCGTCGTCGCGTGGTCGTCGATATCGCCTCTGGCGACTGACCAACCTCACATATCAACTGCACAGGGCGCCCCGATCGGGCGCCCTGTCTGTATCTCGGGACAAGTGGCTTACTAGGTTGTGGTCCATGACAGGTCGACGCTGCGTGGCAGATGTACTAGCCGACGCTCAACGTCTCGGTACCTTGGGTGATCGCCCCATTGAAGAAGTCATCAACCACGCCCGCTTGTTTCTCGCTGGCCTCGAAGGCGTCTCCGGCACGGTGGTCGATATCGGCACTGGCGCGGGCGTGCCAGGTCTGGTGTTGGCGGAGGCTCGACCCGACTTGACCTTTGTGTTGGTCGACCGGCGGGAGGCTCGCACTGATGCCCTCAGTCGGGGGGTAGTGGCCTGCGGTCTTGCCAATCGAGTGACGGTTATCGCTGGGGACACGGCGACGGTGGCTCGCGACGAAATGTGGGCAGGGCGGTGTTCGGCTGTGGTGAGCCGAGGCTTTGGACCTCCGACAGAGACTCTCGAAGCCGCCCGACCCTTCCTCGAGACAGGGGGCCGACTGGTGGTGTCGGAGCCCCCAGAGCCCGATTCGAATCGCTGGCCAGCGGCCGAGCTTGAGTCTCTCGGATTCAGCAAACCCCTGTATTTTAAGGGAATCGTAATGTTCCACGTGGAACAATCGGCGTCCTAGAAAGGTCCAGATGTTCCACGTGGAACATTCTCAAGGCCCCCCAGACGGCCCCGGAAACCCCAAGAAAGCCCCGAAGTATCCACCCCCCGAAGTTCTCCACAGGTCTACAATGATCACGCTCAGTCTCCGCCCAACCAGCTGAGTAGGAGAATCCACGCCATGACCGACACCGCCGGTTCGTCATCTGCGACCCCCTCAACCCCGTCGACCTTCCCAGTCGTCATTGCCGTAGCCAACCAAAAGGGTGGCGTCGGCAAGACCACCACAACCGTCAACTTGAGTGCGGCGCTTGCGGAATTGGGCTTTCGCACCCTCATCATCGACTTCGACCCACAGGGCAATGCCTCGTCAGGTCTTGACATCGACGCTCGTCGCTTGGATGCCACCATGTCTGAGGTGCTGCTTGGTACCGAGTCGTTGGAGAACGCCATCGAGGCCCCGGCCGAGAAGAACCTCTTTATCGCCCCATCGGACAAGACTCTCGCTGATGCTGCCGCCGAGGTGATGACCAAGGATCGCGTGAGCCCCAATACCCGCTTGCGTCGTGCCATTGAGACAGTTGCCGACGATTGGGACTACATCTTCATCGATTGTCCCCCGTCGCTTGACATGCTCACGATCAACGCGTTCACCGCCGCTTCAATGATCGTGGCTCCGGTGCAATGTGAGTATTACGCCCTCGAAGGCTTGCGGGACTTGAGCTGGATTGTCAATGAAGTCAAGGAGAACCTCAACCCCAAGCTACGGGTGGGTCACTTCTTGCTCACGATGTTCACTCACACCACCCTGGCTAACGAAGTGGAGGCTGACGTGCGTGCCAACTACGGTGACCTCGTGTTCAAGACGGTGATACCTCGCAATGTGCGCCTGGCCGAAGCCCCGTCACAGGGCAAGTCGATCTTGAAGTTTGACCCCTCATCGCCCGGTGCTAAGGCCTACCGGGCCGTCGCAAAGGAGATGAGCGATGGCGCAACGCCGCGGACTCGGTAGAGGTCTCGGGACACTTATCCCGCACGAGAACAAACGGGCGACTGGCACAGATCGCCTCGCCACAACTGAACCTGATTCCCCGGCGCCCGTGCCGAACTCGGCCTTGCGGGATGTGCCCGTGGGGAGTATCGAACCAAACCCCAACCAGCCGCGTGCTCACTTTGATGAGCAGTCGCTTGCAGAACTTGCCGACTCCATTCGTGAGATCGGAGTGCTGCAGCCGTTGTTGGTACGCGAGAAGGGCGATGGCACGTATCAACTGATTGCAGGCGAGCGCCGGTGGCGGGCGGCGCAGCGGGCAAAGCTCACCGTTGTACCAGTCGTTGTTCGTGAAGTAAATGAATTATCTAGCGTCGAGCAGGCGCTTGTTGAGAACTTGCACCGACAAGACCTCACTCCACTGGAAGAGGCGTCGGCATACCAACAATTGGCCGAGGATTTCTCGCTCACCCACGAAGCCGTGGCAAAGCGCGTGGGCAAGAGTCGCGCCGCCGTCACCAATGCTTTGCGGTTGCTCACTCTGCCCGCTGCAGTTCAGGGGTACTTGGCCGACGGACGTCTCACTGCCGGACATGCAAAGGCACTCCTTGGTACTCCGGATCGATCTGCCCAGGAACGACTCGCGAAGTTGGCAGTGAACGAAGGGTGGTCGGTTCGTGCCACGGAAGATGCAGTGCGTGATGCCCAAGGTCGCAAACCAGACCCGAAACCCGGAACCGGCGGTGGCGGGAGCACTGCCCTTCGTCCCCCGGGACTTCTTGAGCTTGAGAATCTGTTGTCTGAGTACTTGTCGACCAAAGTGGCTGTCAGCATGAGCGGTAAGCGTGGACGTGTGGCTATTGACTTTGCCGACTTGGAAGATCTCGAGCGGATTTATCGCAAGATGACCGAAGGTCAGGACTAGAACCGAGTTATCCACACTCTGTCCACAGAAGCTGAGAGTTGTCTCACACAACCCTCAGGCTCTTGCAAACATTGAGGATGAGGGATGAACGATGCCCACACCTGTGAGCATCCTGTGGATAACTAGCCGAGCGGCTCCGCTAGCCATTCCGACACGGCCAACACCACCACATCAACCAATTTCGTGGTTCGTTGTAGCACCACATCAACTGGGCCAACCGCGCACACCACCGCTGGCATCTTGGTTTCCCTGAGGATTGGCATGCGTAAGCCCTGGATGCGACACGGCATGTCGGGCATCTTCGTTGACAACGTGTCCGACAGCCTGAGCGCGAGTGATTTCCCACCGACGCTGAAGAACGTGGGCACCTCGTAGTAACAGAAGGTGCAACCGGCATCTGGCGACGGCTCAATTGCCACATACACATCGGCCCCGAAACGGTTGGCGGTCAGGGCTTGGTCGGCTGGGTCACCCTCCACAGTGATGGTCTGAGGAAAGGTCGACTTCAGACGGCGACTGACCGCGTGGGCGATGTTGCTGGTGGTGCCGTATTGCCCGACGGCAATGCGGTGCAGATTGCTGTCAGGGCCGAGAGATTCAGTCTCACGCACGGCGGCAATGCCAGGTCCCGTTCCGCTCTGGCCTCCGATGCGGCCCAAGGTGTCGACCACGGTGGGGCCGCAGATGCCGTCCCCGGCCAGCCCACAGTTCTGCTGAAACTCAGTGACTGCCCGAACCGTGAGCGGCCCGTAGATGCCATCGACCCGACCGCAGTCGAAACCGAGGCGTGAGAGATGAGTTTGAAGTTCGGCCACATCGTCACCACGAAGGTTCGGTGAGCGCAGATACAGAAGTCGATCGCCAAGTGACCACGATGCTTCAACGAGCATCGACCACGTCACTTCGTCGCATTCACCATCAGCGCGCAAACCGTATGCATCTTGAAATGCGAGCAACGCAGCATGCGTGCGACCACAGAACACTCCATCGTCCGCTGCATGCGGAGCCAAGACACCTGCAGCCGAAAGTCGACGCTGAAGGTTGCGGACAGCGTCGCCGCGTTGGCCCGGTACTAGCGGGAAGAGGGAAGAAATTCCGACAACTCCTCGAGCAAACGGCTCTTCGGAACAGCACCGACCAAGCGCTTGGCGGGTTCACCTTTGTCAAACAGAATCATGGTGGGAATGCTCATGACGCTGAAACGACCGGCGATGTCGCCGTAGTCATCGACATTGAGCTTGGCGATGGTGATGTCGTCACCATTCTCACTTGCGATTTGCTCGAGGATGGGCGCGATCATTTTGCAGGGACCGCACCACTCGGCCCAAAAGTCGACGAGAATCGGCTTTGTTGAAGCGTTGACGGTCTCATCGAATGTTGAGCTGGTGAGCGTGACGATATTTGCACCCATGGTGGTTCCTTCCGTTGCGAATGAAATCTAGTTGGTGCAACGCCGAAGGCGTGCGAACTATTCCGCTTCGAGCCAGCGTTCGCAGTCGATGGCTGCCATACAGCCCGAGCCAGCGGCAGTGATTGCCTGACGATAGGTGTGGTCTTGCACGTCACCGCAGGCGAACACACCCTCGATATTCGTGCGACTGGAACCAGGAACTGTGACCAAGTACCCAGTGTCTTCCATGTCGAGAATTCCGGTGAAGAGATCGGTGTTCGGCCGGTGTCCGATGGCAATGAAGAGACCCGTGACAGGCAGTTGTGTGGTTTCCCCCGTGACTGAATTCGACAACGTCACACCGCTGAGCGTGTCGGTGCCATGCAGTTCGGTGACTTGAGAATTCCAGATGACGTTGATCTTCGGGTTTGACATCGCGCGCTCTTGCATGATTTTCGACGCACGAAACACGTCACGACGCACGATGAGGTTGACCTTCGACGCGAACTTGGTGAGAAACGAAGCTTCTTCGATGGCAGAGTCGCCACCGCCAACAACTGCGATTTCATGACCGCGGAAGAAGAAACCGTCACAAGTGGCACAAGTCGATACGCCATGTCCGATGAGTTCGGTTTCGCGCGGCAGCCCAAGCATGAGGCTCTGTGCGCCGGTGCTGACGATGATGGATTGCGCCTTGTATTCGGTGTCGCGAATCCACACACGGAAGGGACGCGAAGAGAAATCGACCTTTGTGACTTTTTCGGTGATGAATTCAGCGCCGAAGCGTGAAGCCTGTTCGCGAACACGACTCATGAGCTCTGGTCCCATGATGCCTTCGGGGAAGCCGGGGAAGTTCTCAACCTCTGTGGTGAGCATCAATTGCCCGCCGGGTTGGTCGGAAGTAGACGATGGTTCGCCTTCGATGACAAGTGGTGCGAGCGAAGCACGCGCTGTGTAGATGGCCGAGGTGAGACCTGCAGGTCCAGAGCCGATGATGATGACTTTGCGAATTTCAGACATTGGTCACTCCTTGACGTGACGGCGACGCATGAGGATGGTTCCCACAAGCAAGAACACCGCGCTTGCGATGGAATATGACAGCCACTCTGCGGCGTCACGCGACATGAACACATCGAGCAGCGACTGCACTGCGCGCGACACGACGATGGCGAAACGAATGATGATGGCGAACACACCGAATGTTGCAAGAAGACCAAACACCAAACCACGCGCCGACTTCACCAAAGGTCGCGTGGTGTGGTCGCGGATGTATGAGACGACACCGTCGATGACGTCGACAACTTTTGTCGCCAAGTCAGGGTCGTTCAGCGGATTTCCAGCCACCGAGTCAGCCTAACGGCGGCAAGGCCCGCCCTTTGAAGTGTGTTCCGATTGCGACGCGGCGGAATCATCCACCCGAGAGGGCGAGAACATACGCGTTTTCTTCCGCACATGTCTCAGCGTTCAGCAGCACCACTTCCACTTTGCCTGCATCTGTTCGTAGGTAGAGATGCACTTGTTTGCCGTCGACAGTTGTTGAGTTCAGAAATTGAGCACCCGACATGACGTCAGCACACGGGTTCTTTGCGGTGTTTCGCGTCGGCGCTGTGTCGTTCTCGGCTGCCACCGTGGTGTCGCTGTTTGCATTTCCATTGACGAGATAACCGGCGACAGCTGCAGTGGCGGCAAGAACAACTGCAGCTGCTGCAGATGCAAGCCAATTTCGACCCGACGCGACAGCCGCACGATCAGCGACGGGCATGTCGTCAAAAGCTTGCAAAGCAGCCGAAATATGAGCATTTTTGGTGACTTCATCAGCGGCAGGCATATGTGAGAGCGCAGCACTGATGGCTCGCTGAGTTGCGAGGTCAGTTGGTCCGTCCGATGTCGGCGGCGGGGGAGGCGAAGGTGTCTCGTTCACAGGGAATCCTCTGGGTGTTGAGTCTGACGATGTCCACGGTGCGATTCGTTCCCGTTCTGTCCCGAACTCTCGGAATCGGCCATCAATCGGGCCATTTGTTCTCGTGCGCGGGACAAACGTGAGCGCACGGTGCCCACCGGCACGTTCTGAATGGCGGCGATGTCTTCATATTCAAGGTCGGCGACGTGACGCAGCACGAGTGCTGTGCGAAACTCCTCGGGCAGTTGATGCAACGCGCGCACGACAGTCATTTGCGTCACTGTTGCTTCGCTCGCATCAGACATTGATTGATTGAGTTGCACATCGTCATCAGTTGGAAGTGGCCGGCGACGTATGCGGCGCACTTCGTCGATTGCCGCGTTCGTCGCGATGCGATACATCCATGTCGACAACGATGATCGACCATCAAACGACGAGATACCTCGGGCAATTGCTATGAGTGCCATCTGTGTTGCATCTTCCGCATCGTGAGTGTTGATGACGATGCGATGCACGACAGCGCGAATAGTGTCGTAATGGCGACGAAGCAACGTGTCGACGGCACCACGGTCTCCGGTTTGTGCGCGACGCACCAAATCTTCGTCGCGTGCATCCATCTAGGTCACCCTGCCGTAAAGGAGAGTTCGCTCAACACACCCTTGAACGGATTCGCACTACTGCATTGACTACTCGGTCCGATCTGAGTGAAAAGAACGAGCACGTGCGATGAAGGCGTTGTCACATCAAAGCTGGCAGGACCACTGTTGGTGCCGTTGTTCACCTTCATTGGTTCACCCCAACCTTCGAGTGAATCGGGGAGAGTTTGCGCCCCGAACACTTCGATGCGCCAAGGTGAGGTGCGCACTTCAGTTTTGACTTGACCGGTTGCGGGGCGTGACAACTGCACGACGATTCCCACACCACGCTTGCTGCCGAAGTATTCATTTTGATAACACAACGTCGCCCACGACGTTGCTGGGTTGCCATCAGATAACGCGGTCACCATTGCTTCGTTCTCTGTTGAATCGTCGCCGTTGGGGTCGTAGCTCCTCAAACCCACCACTGTGACTGGCGAATTATCGACTGGGGTAGCGGCCGCCGGATCTGTCGGTGCAGGTGCAGCCGACGGGGAAGAACGCAAGCCGGTCCACAACAGCCAGCTAGTTACAAGAACTGCAACAAGAAGTGCACCGACTGCCAACATGCCACGGGACCGATTGGTTTGTTGCGAACGAGGAAGCGCACGTTCGGGTCGACGATTTGTGCGTGGGGTCGAACTGCGCTCAATGTCAGCAGATTCATCATGCTGCGAGCGTGGTCGCGTCGCGATTGTCGGCGGTTCGGGCGTGAGGTCACGCTGCGGCGGCAGTGGATGCTCGCGCGTGATGAGTGGGTCTTGACCAAGTGTGACCGCATTGCGATCACTGCCACCCAAGTCGGGAGTTGGCGCATTGGGATCGCCTGCAAGTGCTCCTTGAAGTGCGTTCGACACTTCACGACCATTCGAGTAACGACTCTCGGGCTTACGTCGCAACATCTTGTGGACGACTTCAGTCAAGTTGATCGGCACACCAGGGCACAGCGGTGCAAGTGGTGTGGGGTCGCGCTGCAAACGTTGAATTGCGATGGCCTGGTCGTTTTGACCCTTGAACGGCACATTTCCTGCGAGACACTCGTACAGCACAAGCCCAAGTGAATAAATGTCAGCGCGACCATCGAGGGGTCGGCCTTTCACTTGTTCAGGAGACAAGTACTTGGCCGTACCCATCATGATGTTCTGGTTGGTGAGGTC
>JBJTGC010000283.1:0-2008 GCA_046093725.1 Actinomycetota bacterium | reverse complement strand
GGTTCTTCGTAAAGAAGACCCGAAGTTCCTCACTGTCGGAGGAAAGTACGTCGACGACCTGCTCGACGAATCATTGCTCGCCGACGCATTGCACGTGACCTATGCGCGCAGCACTGTTGCTCACGGAACGATCCTCTCAATCGACACAAGCGACGCGGCTTCCATGCCCGGAATCGTTGCAGTGTTCACAGGCGCTGACCTTGGACTGACCCCGCAACCGGCGACATTTAACCCGATGGTTGCACGCTCGGCCCTTGCCATGGACAAAGTGCGCTACGTCGGTGAACCCATTGTCGCCATCATCAGCGAGACACGTGAACAAGGCGAGGACGCTGCCGAGATGGTGATTGTCGACTACGACATTCTCGAGGCGCTCACCGATCTCGAGCAGGCACTCACCAGCTCAACCCACATCTACGAGTCCTGCGGTAGCAACGCAGTGTTCGACACCACTGCTCTCGGTATGCCCGACAACACCGGCGATGCGTTCTTCGAGGGCTGTGAGGTCGTCGTGAAGCAACGTGTTCTCAACCAACGTGTTGCACCGTGCCCGCTCGAAGTTCGCGGCGCCGCAGTTGCCTGGGTTGATGGTCGTCTGTACCAGTGGTTGTCCACCCAGCACGCACAAGGTGCGCGCGATTCGATCGCAGTTGCAAACGGACTCGACGCATCACAAGTTCGTGTGATCACTCCCGATGTTGGCGGTGGTTTCGGAGCAAAAATTGGTTCGTATCCCGAAGAGCAATTACTTGGTCGCCTCTCGAAAGAAGTCGGCAAGCCATTGCGTTGGCGCGAGACTCGCAGTGAGTCCATGATGGCGCTCGGACATGGTCGTGCCCAGGTGCAGTACCTCACTATTGGTGGAACTCGTGATGGTCACGTGACTGCGTACCAAATGCACGTCCTGCAGGACTGCGGGGCATGGTTCGACATGGGCGCGATTCTCGCGCCGTTCATGACTCGCCCGATGTCGTCGGGTGTGTATGCAATTCCGAAGATCGAATGTCGCACGACATCAGTGATTACGAACACCACACCCGTGGTTGCGTATCGCGGTGCAGGTCGCCCGGAAGCGACAGCGGCAATTGAACGGGCAATGGATCTCTTCGCAGCTGAAATCGGCATGGACGCTGCTGAAGTTCGTCGCAAGAACCTCATCCCGAAGTTTGATGAACCACACACAACGGTTATTGGCCAGACCTACGACGTCGGTGACTATGAAGTGGCCCTCGACAAGGCGCTGAATGCCGCGAACTACAAAGAACTTCGCGCCGAGCAGGCTCGTCGCCGTTCTTCCGGTGACGTCAAGCAACTCGGTATCGGCGTGTCGGTGTATGTCGAAATCACCGGTGGTGTACCGCCCATGGGCGAAACCGCAAAGGTCGAAATCACTGATGATGGTCGCGCGATTGTCTACACCGGAACGTCGCCACACGGACAGGGGCATGCGACCGCATGGTCGATGCTCACCAGCGAACAGACCGGCATCCCTATGGAAAATGTCGAACTGGTGTGGGGCGACACTGACCTCGTGCCATCCGGTGGCGGAACCATGGG
The DNA here is from genome assembly GCA_046093725.1 of Actinomycetota bacterium. GTDB lineage: Bacteria > Actinomycetota > Acidimicrobiia > Acidimicrobiales > Ilumatobacteraceae > UBA2093. The sequence continues at coordinate 451 of JBJTGC010000283.1, read as the reverse complement.
TTCCCGTTCGCTGCAGCAAGGCGGCGTGGCAGTGTTCAAGGTCGCTGGTCAAGTTGTCGACAAAGCAAAGGCAGTTGCTGCTCGATTGCTCGAAGCAAACGAGGAAGACATCGTGCTCGACCGCGATCGCGGGGCTTTCCACGTGGCAGGTACGCCGGCAGTTGCCAAGACATGGGCCGAGCTCGCAGTTGCAGCCAAGGCAGACGGCGGCTTGAGACACGAGGAAATGCACAGCGTTGCAAGCGCGACATTCCCGTTCGGCGCGCATGTGTCGGTTGTTGAAGTCGACACCGAAACCGGCAAAGTGTCGTTGATTAAGCAAATCGCGTGCGACGACGCAGGCAAAGTGTTGAACCCCTTGGTGCTCGAAGCCCAGAATCACGGTGGGGTGGCTCAAGGTGCTGGCCCGGCGTTGCTCGAGGACGTGCGTTACGACGCCGGCGGAATCCCC
>JBJTGC010000282.1:0-9336 GCA_046093725.1 Actinomycetota bacterium | reverse complement strand
TTCCTTGTAGCGCTTGCACCAGTCGAGATCACATGAGGCGACAATGAGCTCGTCATCAGTGGTGAGTGTCTGTGCAACGATTTGTCCGGACGGCGCGATGATGGCGCTCTGAGCCAAGCTGTCGACACCTTCTTCTACGCCACCTTTGGCGACACCGACAACCCACGTTCCGTTTTGGTAGGCCCCCGCCTGCATGACGAGCGCGTTGTGGAAACCTTGCAGAATGTCTTGGCTCGGGTCTGGTACGTAATGAATCGGGGTGTTGTAACCACACAGAATCATCTCGACGCCTTGGAGACCCATTTCGCGATACGTCTCTGGCCAACGTCTGTCGTTGCAGATCATCATTCCGACTTTGGCGTCGAAGGCGTGCCATACCCCAAAGCCCTCGTCGGATGGTTCGAAGTAGTAGCGCTCTAGGTGTTGGAATGGTCGACCTGGCTCGTTCGATGCATGACCGGGAATGTGAACTTTGCGGTACTTGCCGACGATTGATCCGGATTTGTCAACGAGCACCTGCGTGTTGAAGCGATGTCCATCTGGAGTGAGCTCGGCATATCCGAGGGAAAATCCGATGGAGCGATCCTTTGCGCATTGGAAAAGTGGTTGAACGGCTGGGGATGGCATCTCTGTCTCGTAGAAGTGATCTGCTTCAGAAATGTCGTCGAGAAACCAACGAGGGAAAAAGGTCGTCAGTGCCAGCTCTGGGAACACCACGAGGTCGCATCCGCGGTCAGCAGCTTGACTCATCAAGGCCATTAGTCGAGCCACCACATCGGTCCTGCTGTGAGACAGCTGTACGGGACCAAGTTGGGCAGCTCCGACAGTGATGATGCGGCTCATGAATTGCTCTCAGTCTCGAATTCCGTGCTGGCGAGCCGGAGCATGGTGTGCAGCAACACATCACCGCCGAGCGTGAGGTCGACATCGTCTGTCAACTCGGCTGGGTTGTGGCTGATTCCCTTGATGCTTGGTACGAAGATCATTGCTGTCGGGCAGACTCTCGCGAACATCTGTGCATCGTGTCCCGCTCCGGAGGGAAGACGATGCGCTGGAACGTCGAATGATGCACAGACATTGTCGATGATGTCGACGACCCGTTCATCGAAAATGACCGGCTCAAATCGCGCCAAGGTTCGAGTTGAAATGGAGACGTTCTCCTCGCGCGAGAGGAGGGCGAGAAAGTCGGAGAGTTCTCTCTCTGCGCGCTGGAGCGTGGCTTCATCGGTGTTTCGAACGTCGACTGTCATGGTGGCCGTTGATGGCACGACATTCACCAAGTTCGGAACGAGGTCAATTTTGCCTACGGTGCACACTTGTGGGGCCCCGTATCGGGTTGCAAGATCACGAAGAAAAACCATGACTCGACCTGCCACGTAAGCCGGATCTTTTCGCATTGACATCGGCGTCGTACCTGCATGGTTCGACTGTCCCGAAATGGTGAGTTCCTGCCAAGAGATTCCTTGAACGCCAGTCACCGTTCCGAGTCGATATCCGATGCTCTCGAGAACCGGACCTTGTTCGATGTGCAACTCAACGAAAGCATGAGGTGTGGGCCCGGGACATGGGTTGGGTCCGTTGTATCCGATGTTTTGAAGTTCATCGGCAAAGCGAGCGCCATCGATTGCGACGACGTCTAGTGCTTCTTCGACGCTCATTCCACCGACGTACACCAACGAGCCAAGCATGTCTGGGGCAAAACGGGCACCTTCTTCGTTGGTGAAGATGCCGACTGCGAGTGGCCTGCTCGGTGTGAAACCGGCGTCTTTCAAACTCTGAATGACTTCGAGGCCAGCAAGAACTCCGTAATTGCCGTCAAAGCGACCGCCTGTGCGTACCGTGTCAATGTGCGAACCTGTCATCACTGGGGAACCAGGTGCGCAATTCCAAGTGCCGATGATGTTGCCGACCACGTCGATGCTCACGTCTAGGTTCAGCTCTCTCATCCAGCCAACCACGAGGTCTCGCCCGTGACCGTCCTCAGGAGTCAATGCAAGACGGCAGTTTCCGCCACCTGCGATGGGCGAGATGTCGGCAAGAGAGGCAATGCGGGAAAGCAGCCGCGTCGGGTTGATGCGCACATCAGGGTGCTGAAGAGTCGACGAGGCGCCCACATCGCAAGTGTACGAAATGTCAATCCCAAATGCTTGCGTCTTATGGGTTTCCGCCCTTTGACTGGGTCATCTCAATAGTCTGGGTTGGTGACTTCAATCGACCGTAACGAACTGGCCATCGCCATGGCTGAGGAGCAAGCGCTCTTCGGTGAGCGCCACCAGGCATCACTTGAGCGTCACCGGATGTCGGGTCGGTTGTTGTCAGGTGTTCCGATGCCATGGATGACCCGTTGGCCAGGTGGCTGGCCGGTGTATTTCACCGAAGCGCGTGGTGCGCACTTCGTTGATGTGGATGGTCATGAATACGTCGATTTCTGCATGGGCGATACCGGCGCCATGACCGGTCATGGCCTCGAACAAGTTGCTGATGCGTTGTCGGCACGGGCTCGCCGTGGCATCACGACGATGTTGCCCAGCGATGATGCTCTGTGGGTGGCTGAAGAGCTGGAGCGTCGCTTCGGTCTGCCGAAATGGCAATTCGCAATGACTGCCACTGATGCAAATCGCTTCGTCATTCGTTTTTCACGAGAATTGACACGCCGGCCGAAGATTGCTGTGTTTGATTGGTGTTACCACGGCTCAGTGGATGAGACATTGGTGGTGCGCGATGAAAGCGGTCGTACAGTCAGTCGGCCCGGCGTCATCGGGCAACATCTCGATGTGTCTCAGACATCAGTTTCGATTCCGTTCAACGATGTCGAAGGGCTCGAGACCGCATTGTCCAAAGGCGACGTTGCTTGTCTTCTGATGGAACCGGCGCTCACCAACATCGGCATCGTGTTGCCAGAGCCGGGTTATCTGGAAGCCGTGCGTGACATCACTCGTCGCCACGGAGTGTTACTCGTCATTGATGAGACGCACACGATCTGCGCAGGTCCAGGTGGTTGTACGCGTGCGTGGGGTTTGGAGCCCGATTTCTTCGTAATTGGCAAGCCAATTGGCGGTGGCATGCCGGTGGCTGCTTATGGAATGTCTGGCGAGGTGGCTGCGCGTCTCGAAGACATCATGTCTGGTCCGACTGTCGATGTGTCTGGTGTGGGTGGAACCTTGGCGGGGAATGCGCTTGCGCTCGCTGCTGTTCGAGCGACGCTTCAGTCCACCTTGAGAGATGAAGACTTTGCTCGCATGATCCCATTGGCCGAGAAGTGGACAGAGGGTGTGCGCAATTCATACGAATCGAAGCAACTTCCGTGGAGCGTGCAGCAACTCGGCGCGAGAGCCGAGTATTGGTTCTGTCCGCCACCACGAGACGGTGCTGCTGCAGCTGCTGCCTCTGATGCACATCTTGAATCATTCATGCACTTGTACGCACTGAATCGTGGTGTGTTGCTTACTCCGTTCCACAACATGGCTTTGTTTTCACCGTTCCATGTACCGGAAGATGTCGAACAACACACAGCAGTCTTTGCATCTGCCGTCGATCGTCTGTGCCGTTGACACGTGTCTGATCTTCTCTGGATTTTGGTGACTGTGTTGATCGCCTCGTCGGCGCAGGCAGTGTCGGGTTTTGGTTTTGCATTGCTGGCAGTGCCACTCATGTCAGCCGTCGTGTCGCCACAGGATGCAGTGATCATCGCAACTCTGCTTGGCGCAGTGTCAACAGTGGCCCAGAGCGTTCGGGATGCTCATGCGACTGAGTTGATCATGGCCCGGCGGCTCATAGGAAGTGCATTTGTGGGAATGCCTTTTGGGCTGGTGTTGTTCTCGTTTGCGTCCGAAGATGTGCTTCGGCTCTCGCTCGGGTTTGTCGTGATCATCGCCACCGTGTTGATCGCACGAGACTTCCGTCTCGAGGGGGGTCGATCGGCTGAGTACTCAATGGGTTTTCTGAGTGGGGCGCTTTCAACGTCGCTCTCCACCAACGGGCCACCTCTGGTGTTCTTACTTCAGGCTCGGGGTCTTCAGCCTCAAGCGTTTCGATCCACGATCAACACCGTGTTCGCTCTCTCTGGAGTTGCGTCGGTGTTGGTTTTCCTGGTGTCTGGAAACATCTCGGTCGACAACGCCATTGCTGCGATGTGGTCTCTGCCAGTGATGTTCATTGCAATTCTCATCGGCTACAGAGTGAGGCCACTATTTCCGCCTCACCGGTTCAAATGGCTCGTGATTGTCTTGCTCTTGCTCAGCGGAATCAGTTCGCTGTATGGCGCATTGAAATAGAGACGCCTTGTGTATGTCAAGCACTCAGGAACATCAAGATGACGTACCGCCGAACCAACTCATCCATGCCTCGCGAGTTGGTGGCTTGTAGACGTAGTTGACCTGTGTGACCTCTTCAATGGATGCGAACGGCACCGAGGAGTACTGGTGGCCAGGTAGCACCATGGTTTCTTTAGGCAGCGAGGCAAGGCGTTGCAGGCTGTCGTACATCGCCGCTACGTCGCTGCCCGGTAGGTCGGTGCGACCGCACCCTTCGAGAAACAACGTGTCGCCAGACACGAGACAATTGCCTGCAAGAAAGCATTGACTACCAGGTGTGTGTCCCGGGGTGTGTAGCAATGTGATTTCGATATCGCCAATTGAGACGACGTCGCCACTCGTGTGCGTCACAAGGTCAGTTTTGTCCAGTCCTGTGGTCTTCATGACCCACGGTGACTCTTCGGCTTGGACGTGAATCGGCACGGCACACTTCTCAAGGAGTGCACTCACACCTTCGATTGTGTGGCCCATCATTGATCCGCCGACATGGTCTGGGTGGTAGTGGGTGGCGAGTACGCCAGTGAGTGTCATGTCGTCCTCCTGAACGATTCGCAGGATGTCGTCCACGGAATACGCGGGATCAACTACGACACACTCACGAGTCTCACGATCTCCGATGAGATAAATGAAGTTGACCATTTGGTGGGCGAGTGGGTCGCTCGTTGCAAAGTCCCGCCCGCTGAGGAGTTGACGGAAATACAGTTTGTCGTCAGTGGAAGAGATGCTCACGGGTGCAGAATAGGTGACGTGGACGACAATCAGCTGAGACAGGGTGACCGGGTGCTCGTGGGATCCGCACTCCTGACGGTTGATGCTGATTTTGCGGCATCGATAGAGCCTGGGGATGTCGTGTTGGGAGTGGCGGAGACCGGCCAGTTGTTGCGTGTTCCGGCTCGCACGAAGATGCTCGTCACGGATTTGTTGTCTCGGTCGCGTCTGGCCTTTGCCGAAATGGCGCACGTCAGCGACGAAGCGATTACGCGGTTCTTTGATGTGGCAGCCGCTCTGATGGCCGATGACGCGGTGATGAAGCCGGTGTTGTCTGCCAACGACGACGATGTAGAAGCAGCAAGGGCGAGGGGTCGATCAACGACTCGTCTCGTGTTGGACGACAAGATGCGTACTGCGATGATTGAGGCGCTCAAGATGTGGCGTGATTATCCCAGTGCTCGGAGCCACATGGAATCGCGAGTCGACAACGATGGCTTCACGGTTGAATCTTGGCGCGCTCCACTTGGGCCTGTTGGTTTCGTATTTGAAGGGCGTCCGAATGTATTCGCAGATGCCACGGGAGTGTTGCGTGGAGGAAACAGTGTCGTGTTTCGCATCGGTAGCGATGCTCTCGGTACGGCGCAAGCATTGATGGAGCACGTGATTGGTGTCGCCATCAAACAATGCGGTTTGCCGTGCGACTGCGTATTGCTGGTCGAGTCCGCCGAGCATGCGGCCGGTTGGGCGCTCTTTGCTGACGGTCGATTGTCGTTGGCTGTTGCTCGTGGAAGTGGGGAATCAGTGCGCTTGCTCGGTGCCATTGCGCGACAAAGCGGAGTCAATGTGAGCTTGCATGGCACCGGTGGGGCTTGGCTTGTGGTCGGGGAGAATCCTGACCACGTGCGCCTTCACCACGTGATTGTGAACTCACTAGATAGAAAAGTGTGTAACACGGTTAATTGCATTCTGGTGCGAGATGACTGTGATGAAGAGACGCTCAAAGTGGTCGTTCGTGCAGTCGAAGCTGCCGCTGAGCGACGAGGCGTCGGTGCGCGCTTCCACTGCACGTGGGCACCCTTCGGATTCGTAGCGGATCTGGTGGCCCAGTCAGAGGTGACGGTTCATCGTGCCGGGTCAGTGGACACGGAACGATGCGTCACCGAGATTCCGGAACACGCCCTTGCAGTCGAACACGAGTGGGAAGTCAATCCCGAAGTCTCAATTGCTGTGTACGGCAACATCGGACATGCTGCTGATCTCATCAATCGATGGTCGCCCCATTTTGTGGTGTCGCTGGTTGGCTCTCGGGAAGAGGAAGACGCTTTGTGGAGCGAAGTGGATGTTCCGTTCTTTGGAGACGGAATGACACGTTGGGTCGACGGTCAATATGCGCTTGGAAAGCCAGAGCTCGGACTGTCCAATTGGGAGTCAGGGAGACTGTTGGCTCGCAGTGGCGTTCTGTCGGGGGACTCTGTCTTCAGTGTGCGGACGCGCATGCGTCAGAGTGACGTCGACTTGTCGCGTTGACATCAACCAAGAAATCGTTCAACCACTAATTGTCGAAGACGAGCGGGTTTGTCGCGCCGACTCTCCGTGGCGTCCATTGAGTCGACGATTTTTCGCAGCGCATTGACGGCAGTCCAGCGCAGTGGTTCAGGCTCCCACGACGGCCCCCTGTGGCCGAACCATGGGAGCGCGAGAGAAGGATGGTCGTGTTGGAGCACTCCGTGGGCAATCATGCGGCCAGTTAGATGTGCAAGTGCCACGCCATCTCCTGTGTAGCCGCCTCCAACCGCGAGACGGTTCTCGTGGTCTACTCGGGCGAAGTTCCTCCAGTCACGCGGCACCCCGAGTGGACCACCCCATCGATGCGTGATGGCCACATCACGCGTTGCTGGAAAGAACTCATGCAGTGTTGATACGAGGCTTCCGTGAACAACGTCGTCAATGTCCTGTGAGTCGTGTATTCGACTGGCGAAGTGGTACGGGGCGCCACGCCCACCAAACACAATTCGTCCGTCAGCAGTGCGTTGCGCATAGACAACACCGTTGCGCGCGTCGTTCAATGTCTCACGCTCGTGCCATCTGAGATCGCTCCACGCATTCGGCGACAGTGGCTCTGTCGCAACCATGAATGAATACAGAGGAATCAATTCGCGACGGGCTTTCTTGAAATTGCTGGAGTATCCCTCTGTCGCACGTACAACCCAGTTGCAGCGGATGTCTGTTTGCCGACCATTGTGTCTTGTGCTGACTGAACCTGATGTGTACGAGACAACATCGACGCCTTCGACCAGCGAAACACCCATCTGCAGGCACGCCAGCGCAAGACCATTGACCAGCTTTCGTGGATGAAGAGCTGCACAGTTCGGTGTGAACAGGCCGGCATGAGTGTCTGTCACCTTGATTCGGCTTTCCACTTCAGTCTTGTCGAGCAAAGCGATGTCACTGTCTGTTGCGCCGAAACTGGTCTCTTCTTTCGCAATCTGAGCAAGCCGCTGCACCTGTGGTCCATTTCGTGCCACGGTGAGTGTGCCCCCAAGCGCATAGTCGCAGTGGATCGAGTGTTGGTCAAGGGCCTGCTTCATCTCGAAGAGGTTGTCAACGGCGCACTCACGCATTGTCTTTGCAACGTGATGCCCATGAACCTCAGCAATCGATGACAGGGACGTAGGAAGCAGGGCACTACACCAGCCGCCATTTCTTCCTGAGGCGCCGAAGCCAATTGCATGCTTCTCGAGAACGGTGATGTCGAGCGACGAATTCAGCGTCTTCAAATACAAAGCTGTCCACAGACCCGTGTATCCGGCGCCGATAATTGCAATATCTGTGCGAAGGGGTGGTGGAGCGGAATCTATGACGACTTGTCGTGCATCGCTGTTCCACAGCGGACGTGGCTCTGCCTGTGAGATTGCCGTGCGAGACTTGGTCACAGAAGAGACTCTCCCAACAATGAAACATTGTCGATGAGGCGCACGTCTCCCACCCACACAGCTATGGCCAAGACAGACTTGGTATCGGGTGTGTCGACAGTGGCCAGTGAATCGCCGTCGACAATCGTGACGTAGTCGACACGTGAATAAGCCACATCGCGCAAGCGGGTGGATACATGTGTCACTACATCGCTCGACTGATGACCATCTCGTGCCATGGCCTGCGCCTCAGCCAAAATGGCCGGAAGCATGCCGGCTGCAGCACGTTCCTTTTCTGATAGTCGCGCGTTTCGGCTGGAGAGCGCCAGACCATCGTGGTCACGGACGGTGCGCACCGGAATCACTTGAACACCGAGATTGAGATCGCGAACCAACTGTTTCACGACAGCCAACTGTTGGAAGTCCTTCTCGCCGAAGTAGGCACGATCGGGAGAAACGCAGTTGAAGAGCTTCGTGACGATTGTTGCGACACCGGAGAAGTGGCCAGGGCGAGATGCACCTTCCATGCTGTCGGCCACGCCCTCGGGTAGAACCATCGTCGCGTACCCGTTCGGGTACATGAGGTCCGCGGTGGGCATGAATACTGCATCGACACCACAAGCCTCGCAGACAGCCAAATCTTCTGACTCTGGACGGGGATAGGTCTCGAAATCTGATGGTTGATTGAACTGTGTCGGATTGACAAAAATCGACACCACCACGACGTCGCACTGCTCGCGAGCAATTCTCATGAGGGCCATGTGCCCATCGTGGAGCGCACCCATTGTCGGTACGAACCCACACGACTTTCCGGAGGCCCGACGACTCTTGGACCACGCGAGCATGTCGTCTGGCGTGCGGAGAAGGATCATGTCTTGTGAGGTGAGGGTCAGGAGAAGGAGTGCTCGGCGTCAGGCCAAGATCCGTTGCGTACTTCCTCGACGTAATCAGAAATTGCTTTTGTGCTCGCGGTCAAGAGATCGGTATACGGCTTGGCAAAGCTCAACTTGCGGCGAGACAAACCCAAGACATCGTGTAATACCAACACTTGGCCGTCACACGAAGAGCCAGCTCCGATACCGATTGTCGGAATAGTGAGCTTTTCGGTGATCTCAGCAGCAAGATCAGCTGGCACACCTTCAATCACCACCGCACAAGCGCCCGCATCTTCCACCGCATGGGCATCTTGCAAGAGTCGATCACGTTGACCAGCTTGATCACCATGTTGGCGCCCTTGAATTTTGTTACCACCCATTCGGTGGTAGCTCTGTGGTGTGAGACCGATATGGCCCATGACGGGTATGTCAGTAGCCGTGATGGCCGCGATGACATGAGCAACCGACACCCCGCCTTCCAACTTCACGCATTCTGCACCAGCTTTGATGAGACGAACACTGTTC
>JBJTGC010000281.1:0-3802 GCA_046093725.1 Actinomycetota bacterium | reverse complement strand
TAGCCGAGCTGTCCAAAGGCATTTGAGCCCCAGCAATAGACCGACCCACCCGACACATAACACGCATGGGACGTTCCCAGCGAGAGTGTTGCAGCAGCATTTCGACGACTCGCGCCGGTGTCACCGGCATCAGCGGCGACGGGCACCGCAGTGCTTGCGGACACAGCGAGCATGGCGCTCACCATCCCTAGAACAATGACCAAGGGGTGCTGTGCGAATTTCATGGCTGAATCTTTGTCCAATTATGAACTCATTACAAGACAGCCGACCAACCTTGCCTGAATCGCACGTGTCTGACAAGGTTTCCAACCGAGACACCTAGGGGGACCGTGCTTGACCATCGAATCATCGGAGCCACGATTGTTGATGGAACCGGTGCACCCGCCTATCAAGGTGACATCGGACTTCGCAACGGGCGCGTTGTTGCCATTGCTGAGCCCGGCAAGTTGAACGAAGAGGCACGAGAAACTTTCGATGCCAGTGGACTTGTCGTCTGCCCCGGCTTCGTCGACATGCACACGCACTACGACGCGCAACTGTTCTGGGATCCGTTTGCAGCACCTTCACACATTCACGGTGTCACATCTGTCATCGGTGGCAACTGCAGTTTCAGCATTGCTCCCGTGCGCCAAGACGATGCCGATTACATCAGGCGAATGCTTGCGAAAGTTGAAGGCATGCCACTTGCGGCCTTGGAGCAAGGTGTGCCGTGGTCGTGGTCGACCTTTGGCGAGTTTCTTGATGCGTTCGAAGGTCGCATCGCCGTCAACGCTGGCTTCATGGTCGGCCACAGTGCACTTCGACGGTATGTACTCGGTGCTGAAGCGAATTTCCGTACGGCATCAGAATCGGAACTCGACGACATGCGCCATGTTTTGGGTGCGTCGCTCGAAGCTGGGGCACTCGGGTTGTCGATGGATTGCTCTCACTCACATAGCGATGGCAATGGAGACCCTGTGCCAGCAAAGGGCGCAGACAACAACGAGATTCTTGCGCTGTGTGACGAGACCGGGCGTTGGCCGGGGACTTCTCTTGAAGGAATTTTTGATGGAGCAAGTGACGGTTTCGATGACGCCGAACTTGAACTGCTGCCGGCAATTTCTGCCACAGCGAACAGGGTGCTGAATTGGAATTTGCTCGTTGTAGATGCACGCGACCCTGATCGCATCAATCGTCATCTTGCAGTATCTAAGCGCGCCCGTGAAGTTGGTGGGCGCGTAATCGCACTCACCATGCCCGTCATCGTTCCGATGAACATGAGCTTTGGTAACTACTGCGCATTGAACCTCATGCCCGGCTGGGGTCCCATCATGAATTTGCCTGTTCCGGAGCGCATCGAAAAACTCCGCGACGAGGAGACGCGGCGCATGATGGTTGCACGTGCCGATAGTGAGGAAGCTGGCATGTTCCGCCGCCTCGCTGGCTTCGCCGACTACGTCATCGGCGACACATTCAGCGAGGCGAACAAAGGTCTCTCGGGTCGCAGAGTGCGCGACATCGCAGCCGAACGGGGCGACAAGGACCCCTTCGACACGCTCATCGACATCGTCATTGAAGACAACCTGCGAACAGTGTTGTGGCCGAGTGCTCCCGATGATGACGATGCGCACTGGAGCCTGAGACGAACATTGTGGGACGACCCCGATGTTGTTCTTGGGGGAAGCGACGCTGGCGCACATCTCGACCGCATGTGTGGTGGTTCGTACACCACTCGCCTGCTTGCAGATTCCTTGAGAGGCCGGCAGTTGCTCAGCCTGGAGCGCACCGTTCATGCCCTCACTGATGTTCCGGCACGCCATCTTGGCCTTCGTGACCGCGGGCAAATACGCGAGGGCTGGATTGCCGATCTCGTGGTGTTCGACCCTGCGACCGTCGACACTGCCCAACCGACAATTGCACGTGACTTGCCAGGTGGTTCACCTCGCATGCACGCTGATTCAGTTGGAATCGTGAGAGTTTTCGTGAATGGTGTCATCACGGTGGCGGATGGATCTCCCACCGGTGCACTTCCAGGTACGGTGCTGCGTTCTGGTCGCGACACCGACACCGTCACTGTTCACTGACAACAGCACGTACCGTTCGGTGCAGAATCTGGCAGTGACCACACGACGGGTTTAGGGTCGCACCATGTCATCATCACAAGTGCGCGCAATCGTTATCGCCCACGTGATTGCGACATGGTTCATGGTCGGCCTCATCTGGACAATTCACGTGGTGCACTACCCCCTGTTCGCAGAGGTCGGCGATGCAACTTATGTGGCTTTTCAGTCAGCACACGTTGACCGCATCGGAAAGCTGTTGTTCGTTCCGTGGCTCACCGAGGGAATCACTTTGCTCGCGCTGCTATGGCTGGCGTTCATTGCCGGACGACGAGAGCTACGAACACCAGTGATGATTGGCGCAATTGCAATGGCAATGGTGCTGGTTATCAGTGGTTTCTGGTCGGCACCTGCACATGGTGAATTGATGGAAGGTTTCGACTCAGCAGTTCACGACCGACTCATGACCGCCAACTTGATTCGAACACTCGCATGGACTGTGCGCGGGTTGACTGCAGTGTGGATACTCAGCCTTGTGTGGCCACGCACTCGTGAGCTGCGACCAATGACGTCAGCATCGTGATACTCGAGAATTGGGGTTCAACTCCCGATGAATGCATCCGACCGATGGTTGGCGACGACATCTGTTCAGATGCGCGTCTTGTCGCCACGCGTGCCATCACGATCGATGCGCCACCATCCGAGGTGTTTGCGTGGCTCCGTCAGATGGGCTTTGGACGTGCCGGTTGGTACAGCTACGACATCATTGACAACCTTGGGCGTCGCAGTGCGCGAACAATCAACCCTGATTGGCAGTCACTTTCTGCTGGTGACGAAGTCCCTGGCGGTCCCACTTCGTTCACTGCGATGGTCGTTGACCCTCCGCGCGCACTGGTGATTGCTCTTGGCGACGGAACACCAAAGCCTCGCAAGATCACATTCACGCTGGCGTACGAACTTCACGATGCCCCGCGCGGTACGCGCCTCGTGTCCAGAGTGCGAGCTCGAGTCAACCTCCCCGCTGGCCGCGTCATTGAGCGCTTCATGCTTGGGCCGGGCGATGGCATCATGCTGCGTCGCCAATTGCTGAACATCGCACGACGTTGCAGGTGAGCCCGACGAGCACGTACTGCAACATGGCAAGTACTCTCACATCATGAGTCGAACTGACAACACGCGCGTTGCCGGCGCCTTCTCGCTCGCAGCTGGTTTCGTTCATGCAGTGGCCGCAGGAACGCATGTCGAGCACAGGTTCGCCGCGTTGTCGATGGCAGCACTCGCTGCTGGTCAATGTGCCACCGGACTTGCGCTTCTGGCGTCGCGGTCTGGGCTGTGGCAACGAGCCCTGGTGGTTACAAATGTCGTTGCAATCGTTGGCTGGATTGCGACACGCACAATCGGGATCGGCTTCATCGAAGGATTTAACACTGCTGAGTCGATTCAGACGGCTGATGCCTTGTGCGCGTTGTTGGCACTTCTCGCGATCATTGCACTGACACCACGAATAAGCGTGGCGCGTATTGGTCTGACGAGTGCCATTGCCCCAATTGTTGCAGTAATTCTTGCGGTACCTGCCGTCTACGCAACGGCTAACCACCAACACAACCACGGTGGCAGCACGTGGCCGCGTCCATACTTCCCAAGCATTGGCATCGACATTGTGGATGTTCCTGGTGTCTCCGTAGAACACGAGCACGGTGGGCGCAAACTCTTCATCAACACCCCGCGCGAGTTGGTGCGGTGGGCCGACTACAAGGTTGCAG
>JBJTGC010000280.1:0-4276 GCA_046093725.1 Actinomycetota bacterium | reverse complement strand
TGTAAGGGAGATGCTCTAGCCAACTGAGCTAAACGCCCGAGATTATCAACGCTACCGGCGTCGTTAGGCAGCCAAAACTAGAGACACCGCCAGCGTGAGGCACACGCTTCAATCAGGTGCAATCGATGACCAAATGTGGTCCAACAAGGACCACACACGGGACGGCCCCACAGTGACATCTTCTCGAAGACCGTCTGCGAGAGGTCGCCACTGTTCTTCTGGCACATTCATTCGCTCTCCGAGACGCTCAACGATGTCCGCAGTGAATTCAATATGCACTTGCAAACCCCAGGCGCGGCCCTGAGAGAACGCGACATCCGCATGAGAAACTCGCGAATGAACCTGACTCGTACTTGGAGCGACAATCGCATCCTCGTGCCACAGTGCCCATCTGCCCTTCAACTCGTCAACCTCGGTGTCAAGAGGCGCATAGGAACGGTGGGTCTGACCCATCCGCTCTACCTCCCCGCCTAGAGCCTTCGCCAACACTTGTGCACCAAAGCAGATGCCGAGATACGGTCGATCAATAGCAACCCATTCGCGCACGACGTCAATCTCTTGTTGTTGGGCAGGTGCGCAGTGACCTCGGGCAACGCTCAGCGGTGAACCCATGACGATGAGCAAATCCGCATCAGGCAAGTTGATAGATGAATCGCGCGACACGCGATGAACCTTTGCACCCCGTGAATCGAGCCAAGAGCCAACAGGACCTAGCTCATGAGCGACATCATCGTGCGCGAGAACAACGACGTTTCGAGGCGACTCAATCATGCGACAAAACTACTTGACAGGAATTGTGCGCCACGCTGATGCGTTGCAAGCCCGTTCATAAATGCACGAAGGGAAAATCGCCGATCAGACCCGTAGGTACACGACATCGTCATTAGTGACATTGGAGATGGTGCACGACGCCCGATGGGATGAGCCACTGCCCTGGCTCTGGATCCACGATCCGGAGCCTCCGCATCGCACCGAGAAAGGCACCGCAACTGCGGACATGGTGAAGGTAAAGGGCACAACTTTTGATGCACCCGAGGCATCGGTGCCACCTCCGTCAAATTCGATACTCAACCCTTCAAGGCATCCGACGTCGCCACATGACCCACCCTTGTTTGACGTTGCGGTAAAACCCGAGGATCCAAGGTCAGAAAGTCCGAGTGACCACTCATCAAGGTTGAACGCGACGTTCACAGTGGTACGTGCCGCAGGGGCAGACGTCGTTGCCGGAGAGCGCGTTGTATTCGTGGTCTGCTGGGTGCCAACCGTCGTCGGCTTCGAAGTTGATTGACCAGAGTCGTTGGTACCGCCGTTAGAAGATGGTGATGTCGTGCTCACTGAACCATCACCACCAGCCGAAGAGGACGGCGTGGTACCACCAGCAGAATTTGGAGTACCTGCAAGACCTTTACTCAACGCAACTGAAGTCGAGGTTGAGGGCAAGCCGCCCTTGCTCTCAGTTTCACTCACGGAACCGTCTGTGCCGACAACTTTCTCCTTCACCTTTCCTGTCCCGTCATCACTTCGCTGCACATAGTTGGTCCCGGCAGGAAGGCTGGGAGCGCCCGCGCCGACAACTTCAATCACGGGCGCCGAGGAGTTGGTCGTGGTAGCGACGGGTTTTCCGTCGGCGCCAACCACCGATGCCGTGACACCATCTGGTGTCACCTCCACACTCGCCCCCTCACCAGATGCAGTTCCGGCGTTGTCGCCCGCAGCAACGGTCACGGTGGCTGTTGCCTCGTCGACAACTGCACTGCCTTCAGTGAACAGAACATCACCAGCCGTGCCTTGTGGAAGAGACACTTCCACCATGGCAGTCGGAGTCATTGCGAAAATCTTCGATTCTTTTGGCGCTTTCACCTTCACCTTTTTGTTTGTGGCAGGGACAGTCACTACGTAGTCCACGGGAATACCCGATTGCTGCTCAACGCCAGGTGAACGTAAAGGTCGCACGATTGTTGCTCCGACGATTCCGGATGCGGGAGACACGATGCCGTCATCAGTCTCGATACTCCACTCAGTGTCGACGCTACGAATGAGGAAGGTGGTCGACTTCACTGCTTTGTCAATCGAACAAAACGGACACGACCCACCTTCTCGAGTCTTTAGCGAGATGAGGTCAATGTCGCCCTTCTTTCCACGCCACATCTTCGGGTCATTTGCAGGGTCTTTGCCGGAAAACGAGAAACTCCACTCACCCTTGGCCAAATCGACAGTGACATAACGGTCTGCACCTGGCCAGTTGGAGTCATACACCTTGATGACGGCTGTGTCTTTGTCTGGAAATTCGAGCGCATATGGCAAAAGTGCGTGCCCACCTGTTGCGGTGTACACACCGAGTGAGTACTCGGGTGCTCCGCTCGCAAAACTGACGACGAGAGCAGCGACAATCTCCTTGAGAGACTTCTTGGCGAATGCATCTGCCTCGTCTTGTGTTTCTGGAATGAATTGTGTAGCGAAGGCGCGCAAGATGGCGTGGAGAACGTCGACGTCTTTGCCGAGTGCGGATGTCTTCGGTTCTACTTTGCGAATGAATCGCGACGCTGCAAGCACAACGAGACCCTCACAATGGCCAGAGGTGCGCGCCTGATTCACCATCCGCGCAAACGCTGCGGCCTCCGGCGTCGCGACGCAAGGTGTCGTACCCCCACGGCACACATCGGAACCATTTCCGAACATCTCCACCAAGTCATCGGTGTTGAATTCTTCGGTGATTGTCTGCGAAGGAAAGTTTGCAAAGGTGAATGAGTCAGCGGTGACCGTCAGACCAGAGGCAACTGGAACGGCCTTCAGATCAGTAGAAGACGCACCTCCACTTGAACAGCCGGCAAGCACGAGACCTGCCGCCGCGACCAACAGGCTCCAACGCTGAATTCGCATTCAGCCAAGGATAGACCTGCCGGCCGAGGCGGCGGCTTCGCGATGTGCAGTGCGGTCAACCCACCTTGACGGTGACTGTTCGTAAGTTGTTGAGTCCGTTCTTTGCAGTGGTGACGCTGACCACGCAGAGCGCCGTCGACTTTGGTGCCTTGAGCTTCGTGTTCTTGGAAGTCAGCGAACACCCACCCGACACTGCGTACTTCGGTGATGAACCAGATGCCTTGGTCACAATCGTCGACAGCGACGAGGTTGACCCGCGGCGCATCGACACAACGGGCTTGGCTGAAAATGACTGTGGTGACGTCATCTTCTTTTTTCCGTAGGTGCCTTCGACCGAGAATCGGTAGCTGAGCCACGGGCTCAATCCTTTGATGGTGCACGACATTTTCTTGCCAGGGCTGCACACGAGCGACTTCGACGCTGGCGAAGCCTTGACCTTGATGTTCTTCATCCCTCGTGGGGCCACGAACGTGACTGTCATCGACTTATTCCCAGGCTTGAGCTTGGTCACCATGAATGTACGAGATGAGGAACGCTCGACATCTGACTTCGCGAGCGAAATCGTGCCATCAACTCCGATGGAGTAGCCGTAGATGTTTCCTGCCCCGTCGGATACTCGTCCGCTAGACGATGAAAGGCCGAGGTCCACCACGGACACAAGGGGGTTCTCGGATTGCGCGGACACTTGAAGCGCTGCGTTCTCGGCACCTGTCGAACCACCGACATCAGACACACTGGTCGTGTTACCTGAGCCATCATTTGCAGGAAGTTGCTCAACGGTGGCAGAAGATCCTTGTGCTCCTGACGCAACGGCGGCCGCACCGGGAATTGCCGGTGGCGTGGAGGGACTCAAGACAACCTTTCCATCTCGTGAGATGTACACAGGTCCGTACACCGGGTTGTTGCCAATCTTGAAGCCCCGCCCGGCAATCCACGCGCCTTCAGTGTCAGCAAGAATTGCGGTCGTACCTGCGGCAAACGAGTCGGGCTGCGGGGAACCATAAAGATTCGTACGCGTATCCACGACAAGCATCGGCCTTGCGGAGAGGCCGAGATAGACCCGACCGTCAACTGCATCGACGCGAGACACGGCCCCACCGGTGTTGGCGAAACGCTTGAGGAGGGCGGTGTCGATTGGGCGATTGACCAAGGGTGACTCGACAAGTGGGTAGGGTATTTAGAGCGACTCGGTAACCGAATCAAATGCAACGTCATTCACTTCCACGTTCGGGCCAGAACCACTTCGGAATGAGTCGTCGATACGACCATGAACCTCGTCGATAACACTCACACCCGGTGTTGCAACTCCGCCGATACTGTCGAAGTTGCCGCCAAGAGCCACGAATTTCCCGTCCCAGAAAGGTTCAATAGCTGTCACCTCGTCGTCAACTTGTTC
>JBJTGC010000279.1:0-3220 GCA_046093725.1 Actinomycetota bacterium | reverse complement strand
AGCGTGAAGTGGGAATGGGATGTCAACGCGCCTGGTACTGCCGCTGTCTATACAACAGATGCGTTACTGGAAGACACGGTGATCATTGGCAGCTCATCAGCAGACTTGTGGATTAGTAGCACTGCACCCGACACCGACCTTGAAGTGACAGTGTCTGAGGTGCGGCCAGACGGAAATGAGGTGTACGTACAGAGCGGTTGGCTACGTGCATCGCATCGCGCAGTCGATGAAGCAGCAAGTACAGAGCTCTTGCCTGTTCATCGTCACCTCGAGTCTGACGCACAGAAGTTGGAATCGGGAGTGTGGGAATTGGCCCGCGTTGAAATCTTCCCGGTGGCGCATGCCTTCCGCAAAGGTTCGAAGATTCGTGTGTCAGTTGATGCTCCTGGTGGAAACCGTGCCGAATGGGAATTCCGCACTATCGCCAATGGTGAAACGGTGTCCATCGCGCGCAACTCAGTGCATCCGACATCGTTCGTGTTTCCGGTGGTGACTGGCATTGACGTACCTGCATCATTGCCGGCGTGTTCACTACGCGGCCAACCCTGTAGAAAAGCATCGTGAGCAACGCACAAGACTTCTGGAATGGTCGTTTCGCTGGCGACGACTACACGTACGGCACAAAGCCGAATGATTTCCTCGTAGAAGCGTTGACGAACGAAACCATCGGTCGTGCGTTCTCGCTTGGCGAAGGTGAAGGACGCAACGCGGTGTGGATGGCCGAACAAGGTGGCGAAGTCGCTTCCATCGACGCATCAGATCGGGGAGTCTCCAAGACCCTCGCACTTGCAGAAGAACGTGGTGTTCATGTCGCGGCACAGCACGGGTTTCTCGAAGATCTCACGCTTGCTGATGGGCGCTACGACACCATCATCTCGATCTTTGCCCACACTGACCCTGATCTTCGTCGACAACTACACCGCAAGGTGGTCGATGCATTGTCACCCGGCGGAGTGGTGGTTATCGAGGCGTATTCGCCGCGTCAACTGGCCCACGGCACAGGTGGGCCACGCGATGAAGAATTGTTGGTGACCGTGGAAAACCTACGTGAGGAACTTGCCGGTCTGCACTTCGAGATACTTCACGAAGTTGAACGTGACGTGGTGGAAGGCACCTTGCACACTGGCCGCGCGGCGGTGGTGCAGTGCAAGGCACGCAAACCGCACTGAGCATCGCCGCCACAGCGGCAGAAAGTGTCCACTAGTGCCGGGGTTGTCACTCTGTACACACGGTGTAGAATCATGCAAAAGCGTGTGCCGTAGCATCGGAGGTCGCATGGACGAACAGTCATTCGTGGGGGCGCTGCGCGCCGGCGACCCCAAGGGACTGGCCGCGTTCTACGACCAGTACGCAGACAAGTTGTATGACTTTGCCCGGCGTCAACTGCGTGATTCAGCACTGGCCGCCGACGTCGTGCACGACACGGTGCTCATTGTGAACTCGCGAATCTCACAGTTGCGAGATGACAGCAAGTTTCGCGCATGGGTCTATGCCATCGCACGAAACGAAGTCCGCGCCAAGGCGCGGGCGCGGTCACGCGCAGTGCCCACCGAGGACATTCCCGAAGCAACCACCGACCCTGACTTTGCTGGTGATTTCGAGCGTCGCGAGCTTGCGCGGGTGGTGGATGAAGCAGCTGCTGGTCTCACCGAGCGAGAGCTCGAGGTGTTTCATCTGTTTGCCCGTCAAGGGCTGAGTGGAGACGAAATTGCGACAGCGCTAGATGTGTCGCTTGCAAATGCTCACAAGTTGGTGCAGCGAGTGCGCGAACGCATCAGTCGATCAGCTGGTGCACTGCTGGTTGCACGACAGGGAAGTCGTGATTGTGCCGAACTTGCCGACGTGTTGACCGGTTGGGACGGCAAGTTCTCGCCACTGTGGCGCAAGCGCATTGCACGTCATGTGGACGACTGTGCTGAATGCGAGAAGAAGCGCGCGGTGCTTCTGGCACCTGGTGGCGCGGTTCTCGCAGCACCGTTCTTGCTGGCACCGTCTGCACTGCGCGAGCGCATTCTCGCCTCGGCTGCACGTGGCGCAGTGGTGCAGCCGTCGCCCGCTCCGCGGGGGCGGTTCTTCAGCAACAAGAAAGTGTTCGTCGGCTCCGCTGCTGCCGTCGTGTTGGTTGTCGGCGGGGTGTTGACCGTCGGTGCGAATCGTTCAGTTGCGCCATCGGTTGATGTGGCAACCACGGTTGCCGTCACCACCACATCGTTGGTGGAAGAAACGACAACTACATCTCTCGATGCCAGCGTCACGACGACCACAGAGTCGCCGGTCACCAACGTGACGCGCAAACCGGCAACGACAGTGGTGACCACGCAGTCACCACGCACCACAGTTGTGACAACCACTCAAGTCACGACTGCGCCCGTGACCACCGCAGTCGCCACCACAGTTTCCGATGTGACCGCCCCTGCCACTACGGCAGCGGGCACAGCGCAACAAGCCCAGGTACCAACCACCACCGTTGCGATCGCTCCGGCAGTGAAGGTGACGTTGCCCACGGTGAATACCAAGCCGGTGTTTGTCACCACCACGACAGTTGCCACCAATGCGGCTCCGGTCATCACGCAGTTCTCGTGCAAGTGGGACGGCAAGGGTTACTTCGTCATGCTCGATGTGGTCGACCCGAACGGTGACGCAATTCTGAAGAACTCAGTGCGCGAGAGCAACTCGAACCCCGTGTTCGCAGTTGACGCTTCAAAGACTGGGTCGACGTCGCGCTATTTCGGCACTGTGGCCTCAACGTCGCCCAAGCTGACGGTTACCTACTTCGCCAAGGATATGAAGGGTGCCCAGGGGTCTCTCACCCGGGTGCTGTCCTCGTCGGCCTGCGCCTGACACGCATTACTCGTCATCGCGAAAAGTGTCCACTGATCGCCTCGTCGTGACTCTGTTCTGTCAACGGCGGGCTGGGGTCTGCCGGGGAAGGCAGAAGGACAATGAAAACTCGCACGTTGATGACTGGTGCGCTGATGACACTGGTGGTGGGCGCGATGGCGCCGACCGCACCGGCACTCGCTGCCGATGCAACGCCGGTTGCTGTGCCGAACGGTTCGGTGGCGACGGGGCTTAAACACAGTTGTGCTGTGACGGCTGCACGCACGGTGAAGTGGTGGGGCGACCAGTTGGTTGGCCAGCTTGGTACCGGGTACGTTGACTCTTCGGTGACTGCGCGGTCGGTGGCTGGGGTGGGCGATGTCAAGAGTGGGGTCGGAGC
>JBJTGC010000278.1:0-2620 GCA_046093725.1 Actinomycetota bacterium | reverse complement strand
TGCACGCCTGGTACAAGATCTCTCCGAAGCAGACGCCTGAGTTTTTGCTTCAAGCTCTCGGTAAAGCATGAGTGAGTTCGCAGCACCATCAGAGGTGTTGCCGCATCGTCCGCCATTTCTTTTCGTAGATCGCATCAGTGTTCTCGAGCCAGGAGTTCGAGCCGTTGGTCATTGGCGCCTGACTGGTGATGAGTGGTTCTTCCCCGGACATTTCCCTGGGCGGCCGACGTTGCCCGGTGTTCTCATGTGCGAAGCCATCGCGCAGGTGGGCGCTTACGCGGTGTTGACATCTCCTTCTCATGTCGGAAAGCTGCCCCTCTTTGGCGGCATCGATGGAGCAAGGTTTCGTCGACAAGTGACGCCGGGTGATGAGCTGGAGTTGGTCGTGGAGTTGGGCCGTATGAGTGCCCGTGCCGGAAAAGGTTCTGGTCAGGCGCTCGTCGACGGTGCCGTGGCGTGCGAACTTGAGTTGATGTTCGTGTTCGCAGACGCGTGACTCAACGCGCCGGGGCGAGAATCACTGAGCCGTTGTGGCCACCAAAACCAAAGTTGTTGCTGAGGGTTGGTCCTGGCGTCCACGCGCGGGGCGCGCCATGAACCAAGTCGATCGCCATCGAAGGATCAACTTCTGTCGTGCCGGCAGTTGGAGGAATTGACTTGTTCTCGAACGCCAAGAGCACTTGCGCTGCCTCGAGCGCGCCTGCAGCGCCAAGTGCGTGCCCAGTGACACCCTTGCCACTCATGACAGGAACTGTCTTGTCGCCGAAGATCGCGCGTACGGCTTCAGCTTCGGCTGCGTCGTTGAGCGGTGTTGAAGTTCCGTGGGCATTGATGTGAGCGATATCAGCAGCTTGTAGCCCCGCATCTTCGAGTGCGAGTTTCATGCAAGCGATGGCTCCGACACCACCAGGCGATGGGGCAGTGATGTGATGCGCATCAGCATTGCTTGCCGCGCCTAGGACTTCACCCAAAATCGTTGCCCCTCGTGCGACAGCGTGGTCCCACCGTTCGAGAACGAAAACCGCTGCTCCTTCGCCCATCACGAATCCGTCACGTTTGGCGTCGAAGGGCATGCTTGCACCGGACGATGACAAAGCTGTCATGTTGCCGAATCCGGCAAGTGATGTTGCGGTTGCCGCTGCTTCCGAACCACCCGTTGCGACGGCGTCGCATCGTCCCCATGCGATGAGTCGTGCGGCGTATCCAATTGCATGAGTCGAAGCAGCGCAGGCTGTGCAGATTGTCTCGTTGGGGCCTTGTAGGCCGTAACGCATGGAGATAGCTGCGCCGGATGCGTTTGCCATCATCATCGGAACAAGAAATGGCGAGACACGACGCTCGCCCTTCTCGACGCGCGTGATGACTTGCTCTTCGAGGGTGTGTAACCCGCCAATTCCGGTGGCAAAGATGGTGCCGAAACGCGCCGGGTCAACACCGACATCGCCCGCTTGTTCGAAAGCCTCTCGTGCGGCTGCCAAAGCAAATTGTTCGACTCGATCTGCACGACGCGCGTCTTTTGGGTTGTCGAAGTAGGGAAGTGGGTCCCAATCCGTGAGCTCTACGCTCCGTGTGCCGGTAACGCCAGGTCCGTGAAGACCCTTCCAGTAAGCGTCTTTGCCGATGCCACACGGCGCAACAACTCCGAATCCGGTGATTGCAACCCGGTGTCCGGCTCCGTGCATGATGACGTGATCAGGAGATCTTGTTTGTCACAAGTGCGAACGCTTGACCAACGGTCTTGACGTTCTCGAGTTCTTCTTCCGGCACTTCAATGCCGAATTCCTCTTCAAGCGCCATGACTAACTCAACCAGGTCGAGCGAATCCGCATCGAGATCGTCGGCAAAGGAAGCATCAGGCGTGACCTTGGATGCATCGACGGACAGGGTGTCGACTGCGCACTTGGTGAATCGCGAGAAAAGCTCTTGGTCCATTGTTTGGTCTCCTTTGGTGGGTGTTTCAGTTTCGCACACCAATGCGGTGAGCTTTGGTCTTAGTGACCCATGCCCAGGCCACCATCAACTGGTACGACTGCGCCAGTGATGTAGCCGGCGCCGGGTCCGGCAAGAAAAGCCACAACTTCTGCGATTTCTTCAGGGGTCGCCATTCGTTGAAGTGGAACTGCCTCGACGAGAGCCTTCACGCGGTCTTCTCCGAGCGCAGCAGTCATGTCTGTCTCCACTGGGCCGGGAGCAACCACGTTGACGGTGATGCTGCGGGAACCAAGTTCCCGCGCCAACGAACGTGCGAGACCGACAAGACCAGCTTTTGATGCTGCATAGTTCACTTGTCCTGCAGAACCGAGAAGGCCGACGACAGACGACATCAAGATGATGCGGCCAGAACGTGCGCGAAGCATGCCTTGTGCGGCGCGTTTGCAACAACGGTACGCCGAGTTCAGATTGGCATCGATTACCGACGTGAAGTCTTGTTCGGACATCCGCAAGAGCAGCGTGTCTTTGGTGATGCCAGCATTTGCGACGAGCACTTGAACTGGTCCGAACTTCTCTTCGATAGCTGAGAATGCAGAGTCCACTTCCGCTGCGTTGGTGACATCACATTTCACTCCGAACAGACCATCCGGAGGAGGGGACGAGTTATAGGTGACAGCAACGTTGTGGC
>JBJTGC010000277.1:0-4040 GCA_046093725.1 Actinomycetota bacterium | reverse complement strand
ATGGTGGTGCCGGTACCGGCGTCCCATCCACTTTGTCCACCAGCAAAGAATGGAAGTCCGATGAGGCCCATGGCCCAATACAGCAACTGGCTAGATGCTCCACGAGTCATGCCCAAGGTCCCTCCAGCGAGCAACACGGCAAATGTCTGCCCAGTAATAGGTACCGGCGTGAACCCAAGGTGAAACTTCACTTGTGCTGCGAGCGCGGTGAGAAGTGCAAAACCGACAACTGCCACTGCGTCGCGCACTTTTTCGCTCACGCCAAGCCGGCGCGCAGGAAAAAGATCGGCAAGTACAGGTGACACTACGAAGGGGGAACCAATGGCCATGCCACGAGACTACTACCGTGTCTTCAATGGCCACTGACTCGAACACTCGCGGTACAGACGGTTCGGAATCTGCGTCCTCTGACGACGTAGTGGTGCTTCCGTGGTGGCGTAATCCCGCCAACATCGCCATCGGAACTTTTGGGGCCGCACTCTTGGTGTTCGCGCTCGGCTTCACCTTCGGGGCGCGCCCAAGCGGCGACGGCCACAACACTTCTGATGTGGGCTTTTTACAGGACATGCGCATTCACCATGAGCAAGCACTCACGATGTCGCTCATCTACATACAAACGCAGCCCGAGTCATCCGTCTTGCGCAGTATCGCCTACGAAATCATCATGAGTCAGGGCACCGAAATCGGTCGCATGGTCCAGTTACTTCGCGACTTTGATGAAGCCGAGACCAATGAGACGGATCAAGCAATGGCGTGGATGGGCGATCCGACACCGCTGGAGGAAATGCCCGGCCTTGCCACCGATGAGCAGATGAAACAACTGCAGCAATCACGAGGCGCAGTTGCTGACGAGCTCTTCGCTCGTTTGATGATTGCCCACCACAAAGGTGGCGTGCACATGGCAGAGCACGCAGCCATGCACGGAACGAATGGCGAAGTCAGGTTGATGGCCGAAGCAATGGTGAAGGCTCAGACCGGAGAGATCGCCGACCTGGAAAAGCAATTGGACCAATAAGCACTCGCTGAGATGAGCCCAAAGACACCCATAGCCGCACTTGACATCGGGACAAACAGTTTCCATCTCGTTGTGGCCACCGCATCTCAGAATGGCTTCGACGTCGTCGCTCGTGAGAAATCGATGGTGCGACTTGGCGAGGGTACTGGCGACATGAAGACCCTTAGCAAAGCCGCAATCGAGAGAGGGCTTGTGGCGCTCAAGCACATGTCCGAGATTGCACACGCGCACAGTGCGCCGATACGCGCAGTTGCGACGAGCGCTGTCCGCGAGGCATCGAATGCCTCCGACTTTGTCCACCGTGCGCTCAAGGAAACTGGCATCGAAATTGAAGTCATCTCTGGCGTGGAGGAAGCACGTCTCATCCACCTCGGCGTGCAACGAGCAGTCGACATTCCAACCACATCCCTCATCATCGACATAGGCGGTGGCTCGACCGAATTGATTGTGGCAGAGGGGCCCAAAGAACTCTTTGTGCGCAGCGTGAAACTGGGGGCAATACGACTTACAAATCGCTTCTTCCCTTCCGACAATGTGCATCCCGCTGCGCCCAATGCCTGCCGGTCATATGTCCGATCGTCACTTGCCCCAACTCTCAAAGACATCCACAACATTTCCCCAAAGACGGCCATCGTGTCTTCAGGTACTGCGGAAGCACTTGCGCGGATGGTGTCGTTCAGGCGCGGAGGTCCGCAGCCTCGAAACTTCAATAAGTTCACATTCACCGGAGAAGAGTTGAGTGAAGCCGTCAAGGTCATCGAATCTGCCAAGACCCTCGCGGATCGGCGCGAGATTCAAGGCCTCGATGCCTCGCGAGCCGACATCATCCTTGCCGGTGCGATAGTGCTTCAAACAGTCATCGACGAAGCCGAAATCAACGAAATCATCTTCAGTGATTTTGCACTTCGCGAAGGATTGCTCCTAGACACCCTCCAATTGTCATCCCCGACTGCCAGTCGAGAACTTCATGATGCATCTCTCAGCAGCGTTGAATCTCTCATGTCGCGACTAGACGAAGACCCGGCCCACAGCCGCCATGTGGCGCGACTAGCTCTTCAATTGTTCGACCAGCTCATCGACGTACTCGAGGTCGACGACGACCAACGGTTCATGCTTGAGTCTGCCGCTCTGCTCTCCAATGTGGGACTAGCTATCTCGCACTCGAAGCACCACCTTCACTCGTACTACGTCATCAAACATGCTGACATGCCTGGGTTCCGCGAGCACGATGTAGAGATGATTGCCCAAATCGCGCGATATCACCGCAAGAGCAAACCGAAGCTGTCGCACGAAGCTTTCGCTGTCCTTGACGAGACAGACAAGCACACCGTGCGAGCAATGGCTGCTGTCTTGCGAATTGCGATAGGCCTTGATCGCTCATACGACGCAAGAGTGCAAGAAGTGACAGTCAGGAAGAAGGGCTCAAAGATCTCGATTAAAGCCGCAGCCCTGAATGGCGGCAATCTCAATCTGAACCTCTATTCAGCACGTGAACGTGCAGATTTGCTTGCAGATGTGACCGGGTGCACCGTCGACATCACGTGATGCAGATTTCAGCCGGTGGTGGTGCTGGTCGGCAAAGTCGATGTCACAGCAGGAACCACTGTTGTGGTCGCACTCGGAACGGTGGTGCTCGCCTTCGGAGCTCCTGAAGGTGCCGTCGTGGTTGCACCAGGAAGCGTGGTCGAAGACGACGTTGTCGTTGTTGGTTTCCAATTCGGATCGACGCGATTGAAGTAAGGCGGCGGTGAGCCGTAGTCCTCGGGTTCTTTCACCCCGTCGAACACGAACACGCGGTCGCCATATTGAACGAGCGCCGGAAAATACTCCGACACGAACATCGGAATGCGAATACAACCGTGTGAGGCCGGATACTTCGGAACGTTCATTGCACCGTGGACAGCAACGCCATAGTTGAAATACACCGGGTTCCACAGTGTGCCGAGTCCACTTTCTCGCAAACCGTATTTGCGCATGTAGAAGTAGTACACACCAGACGGTGTCACCGACTTTCCACACTCACCGCGCACAACACGGTCTTTACCCTTGTTGCCCTCTTCACCCGGGTCGATGACGACTTCTTCACACCAGTCCTTGCCGTCACCTGACGAAATGTGTGTAATCAGTGCTGGCACGTTGTCTTTGAAAACGACCATGGCTTGCTCGCGCAAGTAGACCTCGACATGTGTCGGTGTCGACTTCGGACGTCGCGGCTTCACGACAACATCTGACCGCATGAGGTCCCATAACACTGGAGTGACGAAGTCTGAT
The DNA here is from genome assembly GCA_046093725.1 of Actinomycetota bacterium. Taxonomy (GTDB): domain Bacteria; phylum Actinomycetota; class Acidimicrobiia; order Acidimicrobiales; family Ilumatobacteraceae; genus UBA2093. Next base: position 754 of record JBJTGC010000277.1, on the reverse strand, counting down.
TTGGTCTCGTAAGGAAGATTCATGACCACGGCCTGAAAGGCCCACACGGCCATCATCGTGTCTCCTCCGTAGATGCCGTCGATACGACCCGGATCGAACTTGAGGTCTTTCAGACGTTGCTGCACGCGCTTCACGTCATCACCCTTCATTCCGTCTTTCAACGTGCGGGACAATGTGTACGAGGTGACGTCATCGATGACCGCTGTGTCGGGAGGTGAAGACGTGCTGGTGGATTCAGCTGACGGCGTCGACGAATCGGATCGATTTGCGACTGAGAGCCCAGCAACCGCCGCAAGCACCACGGCAGCCACAACCGCATGGCGCCAGCGCACGAACCACGGCTCGTCGGAGGGAGGTGAAGTGTCGTCCGCCACGGCAACGTCACGCTACCAACGAGATTCACCGGCTTTCTGGCGACCCCACGGGCTACCGTCGTTCATATGACTTCTCCCGCGCGAGCAGTTCGCATCGGTCTTCGCATTGGGTGGGCGCGAGTCGGTCTGGCGACATGGGTTGGTGTCACCATTGGCATGATTGCAATCGCTGTGACCAGTCGCACAGTCAGCAAACCACCGTGGTGGCTTGGCGCAAGTACGAACCCTGCTCCTCTGTATTTCACCGCAATCCCGGTGATCGTTTGCCTCACGCCCATCATCGTCATCGCACTTCGCCGACGGACTAGTCCCCTCATCGGTTGCGTATGTGCCACTGCACTTGCGATGAGCGCAGCACTCGACATGTCGACTACGCCCGG
>JBJTGC010000276.1:0-8079 GCA_046093725.1 Actinomycetota bacterium | reverse complement strand
CGGAATGCATTTGTGTATCTCTACGGATGCCATGTGTCAGAGCGTGTGTCGGAGAACGAGTGGACTCCTGGCGAATACATCTCGTTTCACACTTTTGATCGGAATGACCCAGAGGTGGAAGCACACACGTTGGTGTCATTCTGGAACTGGCTGCACGATCTTGTCGCACGCACGCAAGCAGCCGGTAAGTCGATCGCGGTGTATTGCTACTCAGGCGACTTTGCCGAACTACCGCGCATGAAAGAAGCCATTGGCCGAAACCCCAATTACCCAGGAATGCCAACCGTTGCCGACATCGAACAGCTGGGCGAGCAGCCGTGGTGGGTGGACATGCACAAGATCACCAAGAACTATTTGTGGCCGACTCGCACAGTTGGGCTGAAATATGTCGCGCGTCTTGCAGGCTTTGAATGGGACGCGGAAGATGCTGGCGGCGCCAATTCCATCGTGTGGTTCATGACGGCGAGCAACCCAGAACATCCTGATGCGCAAGTGATGGCAGAGAAATTGTTGCGCTACAACGCCGATGATGTTCTTGCCACTCGACACTTACGTCAGTGGCTCGACAACGGCACGAATGGCCGTGGGTGGAGTATTCAGCCCGTCGAAACTCTCGACGGCATGTACTAGCGAGCGCGTTGCTCGAGACGGTCGCGCTGAGTGATGGTGTAGTGGCGGTCGCGCTGTTGCAACCAACCCAAGCGAATGAAGCTGGCAATCGCTTTGTTGACGCGCTCACGTGATGCACCAACCATGCCGGCGAGTTCTTCTTGGGTGACCGGAATGGTGAAGTCATCTTTGCCAGCAGAGAGCTCGAGCAAGCGCTTGGCAGTGCGGCCAGTGACGTCGAGGAACACAGAGTCAGACAGTGCTTCGTCCATTGCACGAAGACGCTGAGCAAGCAGGCGCACCACGTTCCACATGAGCTCTTGGCTGCCTTGCAAAATGGGCAACACAGCCGAGTTCGGAATGCGCAACACCACTGATGATTCGAGTGCGCGAGCAGAGGCGCTGCGCAACCCGCCATCGAGAAGTCCGAGATCGCCGAACAAGTCGCCCTTGTCCATGAGGGCCACGACGCTCTCGCGATTGTCGAGTGGCTTGTTGCCGATGGCAATGGCAATCCGACCAGCTAAGACTACATAAATGGCGTCGGGTTCGGCGCCTTCTTCGAACAGCACGTCACCGCGAGTGAGGTTCTTTTCCGATGCGGCTGCACCGAGTGCACTCAGCACGCTGGCAGGGGCATCGCGAAAGAAATCGGTGTTTCCTAGTACGTCTTCGTATGCCATATGGAAATCACGGTACTACCCTTCTTTCCATGTTCCGCAATGAGAAGCACATTGTGTGGACCATTGTCGTGGCGGCGGGTTCAGGCACTCGTTTCGGCGGTGCAAAACAATTCGCACCGCTCGGTGCCGGAACAGTTGTTGATTGGGCCGTGCGTGAAGTGGGCAAATGGTCTGACGGAGTGGTGATTGTGGTTCCGCCTGGGTCGAAAGTGTCGAACGGGCAGGTTGAAGGTGGCGCGACACGCAGTGAATCGGTGCGCAACGGTTTGAATGCGGTGCCTGCTGAGGCCACGATCGTGTGTGTGCACGACGCCGCTCGGCCGTTCGTGACCGAAGCAGTCTTTGCCCGCGTGGTTGACGCAGTCGTTGGTGGGGCCGATGGCGCGGTGCCCGGTGTCGACGTTGCCGACACCATCAAAGTGGTCGACACCCAGGGTCACGTGGTGTCGACGCCAGATCGCACCACACTTCGCGCCATACAGACCCCGCAGGCATTCAACGCATCGACGTTGCGTGACGCACATGGTCGCGGGCTGCAGGGCACAGACGATGCCGCAATTGTCGAAGCAGTAGGTGGCAAGGTTGTCGTGGTGCAAGGAGACCCGTTGTTGCGCAAGATCACGTCGCGCGACGACATGGAATGGGCGCGAGTCACGGCTCATGCGCTCACGGAAGGTGAAGTGTGATGGATATTCGAGTTGGGAATGGTTTCGACATTCATCGTTTCTTGGAGGACGGTAATGACGGTCGTGTGCTCACGTTGGGTGGTGTGAAGTTCGCCAACGAACGTGCACTTGCAGGCCACAGCGACGCTGACGTCATTGCACATGCCATTGCCGACGCGCTTCTTGGCGCCGCAGGTCTTGGTGACATCGGCATTCATTACCCCGACACCGACCCTGCGTGGAAAGGTGCCGACTCGCTCATGTTGCTTCGTGACGTGGTGGTGAAAGTGCGCGGTGAAGGCTGGGGTATCGGCAATGTCGACTGCAGCATCGTGTGCGAGTCGCCGAAGATCGCACCCGTGCGTGAAGAAATGGAGACCAACTTGTCTGCAGCAGTCGGAGCACCCGTCAGTGTGAAGGGTCGTCGCGCAGAAGGCCTCGGCGCTATCGGTCGTGGTGAAGGAATCATGTGTTTCGCATCGACAGTGTTGGTGCGCGCATGAGCAAGCCATCAGGAAACAAAGGTCGTAGTAAAGGCGCAAAGCCCGGTCGAGCGCGCGGTGCTGCGCCTCGAAGTGGAGCATCTCGCGGTGCATCGCCGCGCAGCGCTGGTGGACCACGACGCGACGCACGCGGTAGTGGTCGCGGTGCCGCGCCTCGCGGCGCGGGTCGTCGTGAAGGTGCACCAGACAAGAAGAAAAGCCTTGGTGGTGACCAAGTGGAAGGTCGTCAGGCGGTTCGCGAGTTATTGATCGCGCAAATGCGCAAAGTGCGTGAGATTTGGATTTCGAACGAAATCGACAACAGCGACATCGTGGAAGACATCGTGCAACTTGCGTCTGCATCGCGTGTGCAGGTGATGGATGTTCCGCGTCGCACCATCGAAGACACTGCTCGCAGCGAAGCACCCCAAGGTGTCATCGCATTCGCCCAACCGTTGGAAGAGCACTCACTCGATGAACTCACATCAACCGAAGGTGGTCGCAAGCCTTTCTTGGTGGCTGTCGACGGCGTCACCGACCCGGGCAACTTCGGTGCATTGCTTCGTTGTTGTGATGGAGCAGGTGTCACTGGTGTCGTCGTGCCACGTCATCGCGCCGTGCACGTAACACCAACGGTTGCAAAAGCCGCCGCTGGGGCAGTGGAACACATTCCGATGGCAGTGGTGCAGGGCCTGCCAGCAGCAATGGGTGACATGAAAAAGGCCGGCGTGTGGTTGGTGGGTCTTGACGATGAAGCCGACACGTCATTGTTCGACATGGGGTCGCTTGCAGCTGAACCGATCTGCGTGGTTCTGGGTGCCGAAGGTGCGGGTCTCTCGCGTCTCGTGCGCGAGCGCTGCGACATGGTGGTGTCGATACCGATGCTCGGCCAGTTGTCGTCGCTGAATGTGTCTGCAGCCGGTGCTTTGGCCACCTACGAAGTGGCTCGCGTTCGCCGCCAGCCCAAATAACTCCACCGCCGCCTAGAGCGACGAGATAAGAAACAGAATCTGCACTTGAAGTGCGAGCAGTCCGATGCCAACAGTCGCGATGATGCCCATTGCGAAGTTGAAGCGACGCTCCAATCGGTCGAAGTCAGATTTTCGGGCGATATCGGCCCAACCAACGGGCGGCAGGTACTCCATCAGCGTGTCGGCCACATCGTCTCCAAGTTTCACCTTGAGGTTTGAGTGCATCTCAAACCGCTGCTTTTCTGTTACTGGCATCGTAGACCTCGCTGTCAAGTAGTGGATTTGTGGCTATGTGTACGTGCGAAGTCGGTCGTAGGCTTGGAAGCCGCGCCGAGTTAGCTCAGTGGTAGAGCAACCGCCTTGTAAGCGGTAGGTCGTGGGTTCAATCCCCACACTCGGCTCCAATTGAAAACTGAATCCCTTGTCAGTCAAGGGTTTGGGCAGGGTGGTCAGGCATTGAGACACACCGCCACTACCGTTTCATTCAACACAAGACCCCCTATGAGGAGGCCTGAACATGAGCCAACCACGATCTCGAGGCACCCGTAGCTCGCTACCGGCGCCCAGCAATGTCACTCTCGGAGCAGTGGTGGCTGTCATCGCCATCGTTCTCGGTTTCTTCGTGCTACGGAATATCAACGCTGACTCTGGTCCGTCAACCACGCCCGGCGGTGAAGTCACCGACACCACGGCTGCAGCTGGCGAAGTCACCGACACAACAGCTGCTGGTGGCGTCACACCAACAACTGGTCTTGTCATCACAGGTTTCAAGATTCAGGTCGCCAATGCCTCTGGCGTGGCCGGCAGTGCGGGCAGTCTCACCGTTCAACTGCAAACCCTCGGGTATGTGGTGCAGCCAGCCGTGAACGTGTCGGCGGGCAGCCCGAAGCGCGCCAAGACCGGCGTGTTCTACCTGGCTGGCAGCGAGGCCGCGGCCCAGAACGTGGCCGACACTTTGGGTGGCTACGTGGAAGTGGGTGCCATGCCCTCGCCAGTTCCGCTCGAAACTGGCACCTTGAAGGAAGCAAGCGTGTTGATCTTGCTCGGCACCGACTTGTCGAACAAGCAGCTTGCTGGTGCCGCATCAAGTGGCAACGGAGCTGCGACACCGCAGACCACTGCAGTGCCTTTGCCGGCAACTACCACCACGGTTGCACCGACAACAACTGCTGGCTGACATTGCGTAGCGCCGAGTGGCGCCCGGTTATTTCATTGCATTCGTAATGATGTGACGCGCTGCGTCTTCGATGCACTGCAATACGCGTGGGTGCGACGCTTCGCTACCAAAGTTCTTCACCAAACTGAACGGATGTGCAGCGTCGCGCACGTCGTTTGGTAGTTCATCGTCGACGTCACCACAAATAGTTGCAACGGTTTTGTCGTACTGCGCCGCAACACCACACACGCCGCCGACAACTTTTCCGTGGAAGCTTGTTTCATCGAGTAGACCTTCACCGGTAATCACAAGATCTGCATTGCGCACTGCATCGTGAAGACCTAGCTCGTCGGCCACCAAGTCGAAACCAGGAACAAGAGTGGCGCCGAGTGCCATGAGACCTCCGGCAAGTCCACCAGCTGCACCAGCCCCTGGCGTCATGCTCACGTCAACGCCATATTGCTGCGCGTACATCTGCGCGAGGCGTTCAAGTCTGTTGGTGAGTAGTTGCACTTGTGTTCGCGTCGCACCTTTTTGTGGGGCGAACACTTCGGCAGCTGCGGTAAACAAGGTGTCGACGTCGCATGCGACAAGAAACTCAACACCGCGCAATCGCGCCGGGGCATGAATAGCGCGAATGGCGCCGTAACCACCGTCGGTTGTGGCAGAACCTCCAAGACACACAATGATCTTGTCAACACCGGTGTCGAGTGCAGTGTCGATGAGTTCTCCGACGCCGGTTGTGCTTGCGGCAATTGCATCGTTGTGTTCTGGACCGCCGATGAGCGACAATCCAGATGCGCGTGCCATCTCAATGATGGCTACGCCTTTGTGCAGTCGCCATGCCGCTTGCACCGGGTCACCAAGTGGACCAGTGACGAGAGTTGTCTTGTTCGCACCACCGAGTGCATCGAGTGTTCCTTCGCCGCCATCTGCCATCGGAATTTCTGTGCAGTCGGCGCCAAGTTCCCAACATGCGTGACCAATTGCCGCGCACACCTGTTTGGCGGTGGCGGTTCCCTTGAACTTGTCGGCAGCGGCCACCACGTGCATTCGCCCACGATAAGCGCGCCTAGGGTGTGGCAATGAGCGAGTTCATTCATTTAGATGCGACTGCACAAGCACAAGCCATCGCGAACGGTGACATTTCTCCGGCTGAAGCCGTTGATGCGGCCATTGCCCAGGCGCAGAAGGTCAACCCGCAACTAAACGCCATCATTCACGAGCAATACGACAAGGCCCGTGCCCAAGTTGCCGCCGCATTGCCCGACGGACCATTTCGTGGTGTGCCGATGGTGTTGAAAGATCTTGGTGCCGCGCAAGCGGGTGAGAAGTACCACATGGGTTCGCGCATGCTGAAGAACGCCGACTTCCGCGCACCGTTCGACAGCTATCTCACTGATCGTTTTCGTCGCGCTGGCTTCGTGGTGATTGGTCGCACCAACACTCCAGAGTTCGGTTCAACCATCACAACCGAACCACTTGCGTATGGCCCTGCGCGCAACCCATACGACACCAACCATTCGACGGGCGGATCCTCAGGTGGTTCTGCAGCGTCAGTTGCGTCGCACATCGTGTCGGTGGGTCACGCGAACGACGGCGGTGGTTCCATTCGCATTCCGGCGAGTGAATGTGGCCTCGTTGGATTGAAGCCGTCACGTGGTCGTATCAGCCAAGGCCCGTACTTCGGTGAGAACTGGATGGGTGCCACCATCGACGGTTGTGTCACTCGGACTGTGCGTGACACTGCCGCAGTGCTCGACCAGATCTGCGGATACGAATCAGGTGATCCGTACACGGCGCCACCGTTTGCTCGACCGCTCACGAGCGAAGTGGGCGTGGCACCTGGTCGGCTGCGTATTGGCCTGATGGACAACCCAGGGTCACTTGGTGGGCTTGACCATGAAGAATCACGCGCGTCGATTGCGGCAACTGCAAAAGTTCTCGAGTCGCTTGGTCATGAAGTTGTGGTTGCCAAGCCATCCGCACTTGATGAGACCGAGTATTCGCAACGATTCACCAACATCGTGTCGGCGTGCACCGACGCTGACCTCACATATTTTGAATCGGTGCTTGGTCGTCAGTTGACTGACGACGACATCGAGCCCGACAACTTGTTCATGCGTGAGATTGGCAAGTCGATTTCTGCGGCTGCATACATCACTGACGTGCAGTGGATGCACAGTTGGACACGTCGCATGGTGGAGTGGTGGTTGCCGCGTGATGGTTCGCGTGGGTTTGACATGTTGTGCACGCCCACCATCGCTGGTCCACCGCCAAAGATCGGTCACTTGAGTGGCCCCGAGGGCATGATGCACATGCTCGAGGTGTTGGTGTACACGGCGCAGTTCAACGTGACTGGTCAACCGGCAATGAGTTTGCCGCTGTACTGGTCGTCGACAGGTTTGCCGATGGGCGTTCAGTTTGTTGGTGCGCCGTATCGCGAAGATGTGCTCGTGCGTCTCGCATCGCAGCTTGAAGAAGCGCTTCCGTGGCGCGACAAACTTCCGGGTGTGATGTGACAAAACTTGAGTGCATCGGTAGGGTTTTGCCCTATGGCAGTCACAGTGCGAATCCCCACCACCATGCGCCCGCTCTCTGGCGGAGCCTCCACCGTTGCGGTTGAAGGCGCGTCCTTGCGTGATGTGCTGGCCGCCCTCGATGCCGCCCACCCCGGTTTCAAAGACCGTTTGTTCGACGCCGAAGGCGCCCTCCACAAGTTCGTCAACGTGTTCGTCTCCGACGACGACGTGCGGTACCTGCAGGGTCTCGACACCCCGGTGAAAGACGGCGACACCGTGTCGCTCATTCCTGCCGTTGCTGGCGGCTGCTGAATCAGCCGGCCAGACCCCGGTTCCATCTGCTGACCCGCCCCGATCTACCCGGCAGGGGTTGAGGCGTTAGCAGTCCCCCCGATAGAGTGCTAGCGCTCGCGCCCCCCCGAGTGCGAGCGCCCTGACGGTGTTTCAGGGCCATGGTTACTCAACATGGTTACTCAATTGGAGGAAACGACATGGCAAAGCTGATTGCGTTTGACGAAGAGGCCCGCCGCGGTCTCGAGGCCGGCATGAACAAGTTGGCCGACGCGGTGCGCGTCACCCTCGGACCAAAGGGCCGCAACGTGGTGCTCGAAAAGAAGTGGGGCGCCCCCACCATCACGAACGACGGCGTGTCGATTGCAAAAGACATCGAACTCGAAGATCCGTACGAGCGCATTGGTGCCGAGCTGGTGAAGGAAGTCGCCAAGAAGACCGACGACGTCGCCGGTGACGGAACCACCACTGCAACAGTGCTCGCATGGTCGATGGTGCGCGAAGGTCTGCGCAACGTCGCAGCCGGTGCAAACCCGATGACACTGAAGAAGGGCATCGAGGCCGGTGTTGCTGCCGCAGTTGAGAGCGTTCGCGCACTCGCCAAGGAAGTCGACTCGAAAGAGCAGATCTCGCAGGTTGCTGCAATCTCGTCAGCTGATCAAGAAATTGGTCGCATGATTTCAGAAGCCATCGACAAGGT
>JBJTGC010000275.1:0-3968 GCA_046093725.1 Actinomycetota bacterium | reverse complement strand
GTCCATAATCAACGCTTCAGCACCTCGGTCAACTTCTGTCACTTCGGTGAGATTTTCTTTCAAGTCCACCGAGAATGAACGTTCGCGAAACCGAGGCAGTGTGAATGCATCGGCGGCGTCGGCGAGGGCAAGCGCCAATGTGAGGTCGGTGGCGAATTCGTTCGACATGATTAGCCGTGCAGTGCGTGACGTACTGCGGTGGCGATGCCATTTGCATCGAGACCGAATTGCGCAAGGATCGCGTCGGGCTTGGCCTGCGGAATGAATTTTGTCGGCACACCATGAACGCGCACATTGACGTTTGAGTTGAGCGAAGTGATTCGGTCGGCAATGGCCATGCCTATTCCGCCATCCCGCAGACCGTCCTCGAAAGTCAACACATGAGCGTTCCGAGCAGCACTTGTCAACATGGCTTCGTCAAGTGGTGCACATGACCGCACATCCCACACTTCGACTTTGACGCCGTCTGCTTCAAGTGTTGCGGCTGCTTTTTCGGCAGCAGCAACCAACTTGCCGATAGCGAGCACACACACGCTTCCATCTCCGTCGGTCAGTTGACGCGCACGAAGGCCGTCACCCAACGGTGCATCTGGTGCATTGCGGGCGAGCCCCTTGGGGTATCGAATGACGACAGGCCCCTCATTTGCAAGCGTCATTGCGTCGTGCAGCATGACTTCAAGTTCTTGTGTGCTGCTCGGAGCGAGAACGCGCATACCAGGAACCTTTGAAAGGAGTGCCATGTCGTAGATGCCGTGGTGACTTGGGCCATCGTCACCTGTGATGCCGGCGCGGTCGAGACAGAAGACGACGGGGAGGCGGTGCAATGCAACGTCGTACACCACTTGGTCCCACGCACGCGACAGGAATGTCGAATACAACGCAACGACAGGGCGAAGCCCTCCCATCGCCATGCCAGCAGCCATGGTGACCGCATGTTGTTCGGCGATACCGACATCGAGAAAACGGTCGGGGAAGTGATCCTTGAATTTGAGCAAACCAGTGGGGCCTGGCATCGCAGCCGTGATTGCAACGATGCGCGAGTCAAGCTCTGCTTCTTTGACGATTGCGTCACCGAATGCAGCGGTGTAGCCAGATGGACTACTTTGCGCTGGTCCATTGACAGGGTTGAATGTCGGCGTGTCGTGCAGGTGCTTCTCGTCGTCGTCTTCTGCGGGCGGGTACCCCTTGCCCTTGTGGGTGAGCACGTGCACAACAATCGGACCTTCTGCTTCACGATCGATCGCGGAATGAAAAGCCGCTTCGAGTGCCTCGATGTCGTGACCGTCAATAGGGCCGACGTAGCGAACACCGAGGGCCTCGAAGAATGACGGCGGCTGCAGAAACTCGCGAACCGCAGCCTTGAATGCTTCCATTCCTTGTTCTGCTTGACGACCAACGACAGGTAAGTCGCGAAGAAATTGTTCAAGCTTGCGTTGTCGACGCAGATACACAGGGTTCAATCGAATGTTGACAAGTGTCTCGGACAACTTTCCGGTGATGCGCTCGGGAAGTCGTGGTAATTCACCAGTGGTCTCAGCAGCTAGTGGACCACCAGCAGTGAGATTCGAAATCGTCGGCGCGTAGCTGCGGCCGTTGTCGTTCAGCACGATGATGACCTTGCGTTTGCTGTGGCCAAGGTTGTTGAGCGCTTCGTACGCCATGCCTCCGGTCATCGACCCGTCACCAATGATTGCGACGATGTGCCCGTGAGAGTTGGCACCCATATCGCGAGCAACTGCAAGTCCATGTGCGTAGCTGAGCACCGTCGATGCATGGCTGTTTTCGATGAAGTCGTGCTTGCTCTCTTCACGACTCGGGTAACCCGAGATGCCGTTTGCCTGGCGCAGATGACTAAAGCCACCCTGACGGCCGGTGACAATTTTGTGTACGTAAGCCTGGTGGCCGGTGTCCCAGAGCACTGCATCGACGGGACTGGAGAACACGCGGTGCAAGGCAAGCGTCAACTCGACGGCACCGAGATTGCTACCGAGGTGACCGCCGGTCTCGCTGACGGCCTGCACAATGAAGTCGCGTATTTCGCCCGACAGTTGTTCAAGCTCAGGCATTGTGAGGGCCCGTAAATCGGCCGGTTCACGAATGGAGTCGAGCAGTGACATGCATCGTCAGGCTACCTGTGGGTCACCTGTGGGTCGCTTCGAGGTGCGGTTTGGGCCCGGCCTCTACTGGTCGGTTGTCACGCGTACTGGTCGGTGGTCACGCGCCAGATGCTGGGTGAGCGGCGATGTGACCGGCGAATTTTCGATCGAGCCGGCGTTGGTTCAAGGTGTGAAGTCGTTCGCCAATGACGAAGCCGACCGCAAGGGCGAGCAAGCCACCGACTCCATCGAGCCAGAAGTGGTTCCCTGTGACGACGATGCAGAACAGAGTGAGTGCCGGATACAACAGCACAGCTGCACGCACCCACTTCCTGCGCCACAGCGGCCACAAACCGAAAGCACACCACGAGGCCCATCCGATGTGAAGGCTCGGCATGGCTGCATATTGATTCGACAGTTTTGCGATTCCACCTGAATCAAAATCCCATGGACCACCAAAATCTTTCAGCGTGTCGATGTAACCGAAACTGGTGGCACCGTTGTAGTTGCGCATCTCATGCTCGATGCATGCTGCACCGAAGCCAGCAGGAGGGCATTGCACGTCGAGTAGTCGCGGCGGCATCAATGGAAACAATGCGAAACCAAAAATTGCAAGCGCAGTCGTGGCGGCAAGTGCGTTACGAAACAGCGGAAACACGTCTTTTCGTTTGCGAAATAGAACGAAAAACACACCGATGGTGACAATGAAATGAGCAGTTCCGTAAAAAGTGTTCATCGCTTGAATGAACGCGCGGTACGGAAGAAAAAGATCTTGGATCGACTCTTCGTGGTACAGACCCAATGCTCGTTCGATGCGGATGACACGCACAGCATTGTTGAAAGCGTGAAGTGGTACGTCGGTGTCACCAACGCGTGCAGAGCCAAACCGGTTTCGTGTCGCGGTGTAGATGGCATAAAACGTCGCCATCACCAAGGCTTCCTTCCACCACCTGGTGACGTGTTCGCGCTCGCGCGGAGCAATCACCACCGGAGGAACATCGACGCTTAAAGACTCACCAGACATACGTTCACAAGAGAGGATACGACGCGCTCGCTTGGGCACGGGCAGGTGAGGGCTCTGTAGGCTCGAATACGTGACAATGGTTGACCTCACCAGCGAGTTTGATTCCGACACTTTGGCGCGAGTTCTCGATGCCGGCAGGTCGATGGGGGCAGATTTCTCCGAGGTGTTCATCGAAGACAAGCGGTCGGTCTCGGCCGGTCTCGACGACGGCAAAGTGGAGCAGGTCACGAGCGGGCGCAACCGCGGAGCCGGCATTCGAGTTGTCGCCGGCGACACCACAGGTTTTGCGCACACGGCCGATCTCTCAGAGCATGGGCTCATCGAGGCCGCTCAGGCCGCTGCCGCCGCAGCGCGCTCGGGTGGTGGGGGTACCAAGAAAGTGGCCTTGTCTTCACCTCGTCGACATCCGGTCAATGTGGTGCGCGTCTTGCCGGGCTCTGTACCGAAATCCGACAAAGTTGCTCTTCTCATGCGCGCAGATGACGCTGCAAGAGGGGTGCATGGTTCCATCGTTCAGGTGTCGGCTGGCTATGCCGACAGTGTGCGACGCATCTTGGTTGCAAACAGCGATGGCGTGCTCGCATCAGATGAACAAGTGCGTTCTTTGTTCCGCGTGAGTGTCGTGGCCGACGGTGACTTGGGCATGCAAACCGGGTACGAATCAATGGGTCACACCATCGGATACGAATTGTTCGAACACAATGATGTCGGCGACCTTGCAGTTGCGGCCGCTCGTCAGGCGGTCACAAAGCTGCGTGCGCGACCGGCGCCTTCAGGTGCCATGCCGGTGGTCATCAAGTGTGGCTCTGGCGGGGTGCTCTTCCACGAAGCCTGTGGGCACGGCTGGG
>JBJTGC010000274.1:0-7633 GCA_046093725.1 Actinomycetota bacterium | reverse complement strand
CGTTGTTCAACACAATGTGAAGCCCCCCACACTCACGCAGAGTGTGCGCCACCATTGCTTCGCACTCGCTCGGGTCTGCGACGTCATACACAGCGAGCAATGCTCGGCCTCCCGCCTCGCGAATATCTTTGACGGTTTCGTGAGCAAATTTCTCCGAATAGTCGTTGACCACAACGAACGCCCCCCGTGCGGCAAGTAACAGTGCGTGCTCGCGGCCAAGCCCTCGACCAGCTCCGGTAACGATGGCGACCCGGTCGTCGAAGCGCAGTGATTGTGAGGTCATGTGTCGAAAGTACCCTGTGGTTGATGGCAACGAACCACCAACCGCGTGCAGTGCTCGTGACCGGCGCTAGTCGCGGAATCGGCAAGGAAATCGCACTCGCCCTCGCTGCGGCCGGACACAATGTCGCTCTCACCGCACGATCTGTCGGTGGCGGACTTCCTTACGGTGGCTCGAGCACCACGGATGACCTGGCTGGCGTCGTGCTGCCCGGATCAGTTGAAGAAGTTGCCGAACAGTGTCGAGCGTTCGGAGTGACTGCTGTTCCGATTGCCATGGACCTCACCGACCCTAAGTCCATCGAGGCAGCTGCACACACGGCCGTCGATGAACTTGGTGGCATCGACACATTTGTCGCAAATGCCATCTATCAAGGCCCCGGCATCAACGACAGATTCGAAGACCTCTCCATCGACTTGCTGCGCACTGTCATCGAAGCCGATGCAATCGGCCCGATGATTTCTCTGAAAGTGTTGATGCCTTCCATGATCAATTCGGGTCGCGGCGTTTACATCAACGTCACGTCTGGCACTGCCACGCTCGTACCGCGTGCACCAGTTGGCAAAGGTGGTTGGGGGGTCGCCTATGCGATGGCAAAAGGTTCAGCGCACCGCATTGCCGGCGTGCTCAATGCTGAATTCAATGATCGCGGTGTGCGTGCGTACAACTTGAACCCTGGTCACGTCACCACCGACGCGATGCGCGAGCGTGCGAAACGCACCGGAGTGGAACCAACTGGTCAATCTGCAGAGATTCCCGCCAAGGCCGCAGCGTGGCTTGTTGCAGGTTCACAGGATGCCGTCGCCATGGCTGGAACAGAAGTTGTGGCCCGTGACATCGTCAAGACATTCAATCTCTGACGCTCTACATAGATGTGGCGGTTCGGTCAGGAACCCGCTCTTTGTCAGCGACCTTGCAACTGGTCAGCGACCTTGTAGCTCTGCAATGGCCGGCGCGAGCAAAGCATCGTTCTTCGGATCTGGCGGTGGCGCAATGAGCAGCCCGTCGCACAGTCCGCTGAACCACTCGCGTGCCACGCGCGGTAGCTCGTCGTACGTTGCCTGTGGCACGAGTGTGTCGAGAACTTCGTCATTCACATGATTACGCAACTCATCCCACTTGTTCTCACGAATAATCGAACGCAGCACGCCCGCAAGATCCTTCCAGCCAAAAAGTTCGAGTGTTCGTTCATACGCAGGCGTTGAATACAGAAACGCCAGAAGTCGACGATTGTGTTCTCGACGATCGGCCAGTGCACTGACGTCTCCCTCGAGTATCCATTGCGTTCCCGTCACAATCTCAATGTCTTCGAGTCGGCGGCCTACTGCTTCTGCGCCGGCCTCGAGCCCTGGTCGACACAACTCGGCCAGGTACCGCGGATGACTGTTTGTCGGATGCGTCACAAATCCGTCGGCTAATTCACCTGCAGCGCGAAGAAGAGATGCGTTTACTCCCCCCATCCATATAGATGGTCGAGCGACATCATCTGGCAGTGCATCCGGGGTGAAATTCGGCGTGAGCAGCGTCAGCGAATAATGCTTGCTCTCGAAGTTCAACTTCTCGATGCCATCAAAGGCGCGCCAGCACGCTTTCACCGCTCCGATGTGGTCCCGCAAGCGTCCGACAGGATCATCGAACGCCATGCCGAATCGCCGCTCGATGTGTTGGCGAATCTGGGGTCCGAGGCCCAGTTGAAAACGTCCACCTGACAACGCAGCGAGATCCCACGCTGTGTAGGCAACTGCCATCGGGCTTCGCACCAAGGCGAGGGCAACCGAAGTACGAACGATCAACTTCTCGGTGGCCTGCAGTGCAGCCATCGACACCAGAAACGGATCATGCACTGTCTCGGCGATATGCAAGCCGTCGTAGCCAAGTGCTTCGACTCGTCGCGCATGTTCACCCACCGCCGATATCGGCAGTCGAGGATCCATGCCCGCATACACCTTGAACGTGCTCATGCCCCTCCGAATCGCCTCTGTGCCCAATTTCGCGCACGCACGTTCTCGGCTTCGAACGCAGCGTCGTCCACCGCACGCGCAGCCATGTCGCGATACAACGATCGCACTTCAGCAACTGCGCCTTCGTCGAGGGCACCAATCTGGTTGCCTATCTCAACAGCGCGGTGCATCAAGTTGTCATGGAGAACCACTTCGTTCACGAGTCCCCATGACAGTGCGGTTGTCGCATCGACGAACGCACCCGTAAGACTCATCTGCAATGCGCGCGATGAACCAATGAGACGCGGTAGCACGATGGTGAGCCCCCAACCCGGAACCATGCCAACTTTTGCATGAGTGTCTGCAAAGCGCGCCTTATCTGAAGCAATCAGAAAGTCACACGACACGGCGATCTCCAAACCACCAGTCACCGCGGCACCATTGATGGCTCCGATGATCGGGCTTCGTGTCGGCGGAAACGGACCCCAGTAACCGGGATGCTCATTTGCACCAGCACGACGCCCGGCGCCAACATCACGCAAATCAAAGCCCGCACAAAATGCGGGGTCGGCACCGGTGATGACAATCGCGCGCGTCTCCTCACGCGCATCACACTCGGCAATTGCACGCGGCAATGCATCTGCAAGCTCGGCGTTCAATGCATTTCGCGCCTCTGGTCGGTTTAGCGTGACAATCGAAACGCAACCTTCGTGCCGAATGACGACACAGGCAGAGTCGGTCATGGAATCCAGTTGCCCTCTGGCGTCTTCTTCCATCCGCGCGCCGCATCACTGCCGCCATTGGTTTGAAGCGTGGTACCGGTGAGATAGGCCGATGCTGACGATGCCAAGAAGATTGCTGAGCCGGCTGCATCATCGGGTTCGCCCCAGCCAAGCGCGAGTGTGGCGCCATAGTCATGGTCGCCCACCAACAAATTGGCGTCGCCTGGAGTGTGCATGCCATCTGGTGCGATGGTGTTCACGCGAATCTTTTTGTCAGACAACTCGAGCGCCAAGGTGCGACTGAGATGTTCGACTGCTGCCTTCATTGCGCCATACACGCCGAATCCGGGTGACGCCTTGTAGGCCTCCACCGAGGTGATGTTGATGATTGACCCACCACGTGGCATCTTCGGAACACATGAGCGCACGAAATTGGTGACGCTCGTGAAATTCTCATCGATCACTGAACGCTGGCCCTTGTCGTTTACTTCCATGAACCACGCATAGAAAGTGCCGCCGGCATTGTTCACGAGAATGTCGATGTCTGGCAACGAGTTCACCCACGCATCAACAGCGGCGGTGTCGCGAACGTCGAGCACAGATGTGACACAGGTGCGACCCATCGCGCGAACTTCTTTCGCCACGCGCTCCATGTGTTCTTCGTCACGATCACAGATGGCGAGATCAGCTCCGTAGTTCGCATACGCAAGCGCAATGGCTTCGCCCAGCCCTTTCGCGGCACCGGTGACGACTGCGAACTTGCCATCAAGTCTGAATGCATCTGCCGAAAGAACCATCAGCGGGCCCTCCATTCGATGCGCTTGCCGCTACGGAACATCTGCAATCCCTCTTCAATCGCTTCCGGTTGATTTCCCAAACTCACGAGATGCGGTGCCATCGACACCGCTTGCGCGCGACCCATCTCGCGTGCAACCCATAGCGCGCGCAATGTCGCCTGCACGGCTGCAGCTGGCATGGAAGCCAAGTCACTCGCGATGCGTTGTGCGGTCTCGAGAAGTGACGCTGCAGGAACAACGTCTTGCACAAACCCGATTTGGTGTGCACGTTGAGCAGTCATACGTTCGTAATTGCCCATCAAAGCGATGCGACACAACTCACCAAAGGGCATCTGTCCGTACAACAGAATCGGTTCGAAACATGCGGCAAGACCATATGTGGTGTGTGGGTCAAAGAACGTCGCGTGATCTGCCGCGACGATGGTGTCACTTTCACCAAGAAAATAGAAAGCGCCACCACAGGCCATACCGTTCACTGCTGCAACGACGGGCTTCCACAAGTCAGCAGTCTTCGGCCCGAGCTTCATGAGCGGATCATTGATAGCCACAGGACTGTTCGGTTGCGGCGGCGACCATGACCTGTCGATACCGGTACAGAACGCCTTGTCACCGGCAGCCGTCAACACGATGGCTCGAACAGAGTCGTCCATGCGCAACTGCGCCCAGATATCACCAATTTCTTTGACCACGGTCTCAGTGATCGAGTTGTGCGCTTCCGGTCGGTTCAAGGTGACAGTTGCAACAGCCCCCTCCACCTCGAATGACACCGACTCGTAGTCATGCTTGCCCGCCATATGGAAGCCCCCTCGTGCCCTCAATGCCCAAGGAATCGGCCATTCCTAAGGGCTCCCATCTTCCCCGATGCTGCGAGAACAGCCAAACGGCCCTTCAGGACCACCACTCAAGGTCCACCGGGTCGCGGCCAAATTCCTTCAAATCTTCTCTAGGCCTATTGGGAGCACGATTCTGACGGACCGTCAGAAACGAGTGCTACAGTGCCGGACATGCGCGAGCTTCCGAAAATCATCTCCGTCGATGACCACGTCATCGAGCCACCGACCGTCTGGACCGAACGAGTGTCCAAGAAGTTCCTCTCCGAGGCACCTCGCATTGTGCGGGCACCTGTCAAGGAGATGACGTTCATTGGTGGAAAGTTCACTGCTGTACCCGGTGACCCTGGTGATGCAGGTGAACCAGTCGACTGGTGGTTCTACGAAGACCTTCGCCGTCCGCTCACACGTCTTGACACCGCCGTTGGATTCGATCGCGATGAAGTGACGCTCAAAGGAATCACATACGACGAGATGCGCCCCGGATCATTTCTCGTCAAAGAACGTCTCGCAGACATGGACATCTCTGGCATTGAGGCTTCGTTGTGCTTCCCCACCTTTCCGCGTTTCTGCGGTCAGACGTTCTACGAAGCACATGACAAAGAACTCGCACTCGAATGCGTGAAGGCTTACAACGACTGGATGATTGAGGACTGGTGTGCATCGTCGGGTGGACGCCTCATTCCGCTCACCATCATTCCGTTGTGGGATCCCGTTGCTGCTGCCGCTGAAATTCGTCGCAATGCTGCGCGCGGTTGCCGCGCCGTGTGTTTCTCCGAAATTCCACCGAACCTCGGATTGCCGAGCATCCACGATGCCGATGGTTACTGGGATCCATTTTTCGATGCATGCAACGAAACCAGCACCGTCATCAACATGCACATCGGTTCAGGCTCGAAGATGCCGTCAACGTCGCCAGACGCACCTGCAGCTGTCGGTTCAGTGCTCACATTTGCCAACTGTTGCTTCTCAATGGTCGACTGGCTCATGAGCGGCAAGTTCAACCAGTTCCCGAACTTGAAGATTGCATACAGCGAAGGCCAGATTGGTTGGATTCCGTACATCCTCGAGCGTGCCGACAATGTGTGGCGCGAGAACCGCGGCTGGGGCGGAGTTGCCGACAAGGTGCTCGAGCCACCGACCGAGTTGTTCCGCAAGCACATTTACGGTTGCTTCTTTGACGATGCGTTCGGCCTCAAGAACATCGAGTCCATCGGGGTCGACAACGTAACGTATGAGAGTGATTATCCCCACTCTGACAGCACATGGCCGCACACGGCCAAGATCGCCGAAGAGCAGACTGCTGATCTTCCTGATGACATCGTCTATAAGGTGCTTCGAGGCAACGCCATCAAGATGCTCGGTATCACGCACCTCTCCTGATGCGCGCTGATCTTGAGTTTGGCACTATTGCCAACCTCGTTCGGCAGAACGCCACGCGTTTTGCCGACCTTGAAGCTGTTGTCGACAACGAGAAGCGACTCACATATCCGCAGTTAAACGATGCAGTTCGTGAGGCTGCTCGTTCATACATCGCATGCGGAATTCAAAAAGGTGATCGCGTCTCGATCTGGGCACCGAACATCTGGGAATGGGTCATCGCCGCACTTGGTGCAGTGACTGTGGGTGGCGTACTCGTTCCGCTCAACACCCGGTTCAAAGGCGAGGAAGCGGCATATATCTTGTCGCGAAGCCGCGCACGCATGTTGTTGTGCGTCAATGGGTTTCTCGGCAACGACTACGTCACGTGGCTGCGCGGTGCCGACACACCCACACCGTATGTCGAGCAAATCGTCGTCATGCGTGGTGATGCACCGGAAGGCACCATCGACTGGCAACAGTTCTTGGCACTCGGCAAAGACGTCGCTGACTCCGAGGTGGATGCCCGCATTGATGCGTTGTCACCCGACGACCTCTCGGACATCTTCTTCACGAGCGGCACGACAGGTCGCCCAAAGGGCGTGATGACGAATCACGCTCAGAACATTCGGGTGTTCGATGACTGGTCGCAAACAGTCGGCGTCGTTCGCGGTGATCGATTCCTCATTGTGAACCCGTTCTTTCACACGTTTGGTTACAAGGGCGGAATCCTCGGCTGCCTCATTCGCGGTGCAACCATCATTCCTGAAGTGGTGTTCGATGTGCCGACGGCACTTCGACGCATCTCTGCAGAAAAAGTGTCGATGCTGCCCGGACCTCCGACCCTCTTCTTGTCGATCCTGAATCATCCAGAGCGCGACAACTTCGATCTCTCAAGTCTGCGTTTGGCAGTCACTGGCGCTGCTGCAGTTCCAGTAGAGATGTTGCGCCGCATGCGCGAGGAACTCACCTTCAAAACCATCATCACCGCCTACGGACTCACAGAGTCGTGCGGCACCATCAGCATGTGCAGACCTGAAGATGATTACGAGACCATCTCGCTCACGAGTGGTCGCGCACTCATCGATGTTGAAGTGAAAATTGTTGATGATGATTTCAACGAAGTCCCACGCGGAGAAGCCGGTGAAATTGTGTGCCGCGGTTACAACGTCATGCAGGGATATTTCGAGGATGAAGCAGCAACCGCGGAGGCAATTACTGCCGATGGTTGGCTGCACACTGGTGATATCGGCACCATGAATGACCGGGGCTACATCAACATCACTGACCGCAAGAAGGACTTGTTCATCGTCGGCGGATTCAATGCGTATCCCGCCGAGATCGAGAATTATCTCCTCGGTCACCCCGAAATTGCCCAAGTGGCAGTCATCGGCGTTCCTGATGAACGTCAAGGAGAGGTCGGCTGGGCCTTCGTGACCGCACGCCCTGGCTCGACGATCGACCCAGAAGAAGTGGTGACGTGGAGTCGTGAACGTATGGCGAACTACAAAGTTCCACGACGAGTGGTGGTGCTCGAGACACTGCCCACCAACCCGAACGGCAAGGTCACCAAGTTCGAGTTGCGAGATCTGGCCGTCAAGCTTTCGCAATAACGAGACGTCCTGTTAGCGAACGGGTCGCTAGCGCCGACCTTCCCCTACCGCCGTAGACGGTGGCACGACTAACCTCTCGGTTCATGCGGGGG
>JBJTGC010000273.1:0-2416 GCA_046093725.1 Actinomycetota bacterium | reverse complement strand
TGTGCGTTCAAACCACAGATTGCTTACTTCGCTGCGGTCGGTGCCGAATCTCAACTCGAACAAGTGTGTGAGCACATTCGATCAAATCACTCCGGCATTCCCATCATCCTTGATGCGAAGCGAGGTGATATCGGAGACACTGCCGCCCTGTACGCACGAGAAGCATTCGACCGATACGGCGCACATGCCGTAACTGTCAACCCGTACCTGGGCACCGACAGCATCGAGCCTTTCCTTGCGCATGGCGGCGTGGTGGTGCTGTGTCGTACTTCAAATGCCGGCAGCGGTGAATTCCAGTCACAACTGATTGACGGTGTTCCTCTGTATCAACATGTCGCTCGTACTGCTGCAGACAAATGGTCAGCAATGGGTGATGTCGCACTTGTGGTCGGTGCCACGTACCCCGAGGAGTTGCGCGAAGTTCGCACCATTGTCGGTGGCATGCCACTTCTTGTTCCCGGAGTCGGCGCCCAAGGTGGCGACCCGGAAACAGTCGTACGAAACGGCGCACGTGCGGACGGTGCCGGGCTTGTGGTCAACTCATCTCGAGCCATTTTGTACGCGGGTGGCGACGACTACGTGAAAGCTGCTCGCGAAGCAGCGATTGCCACCCGCGACGCATTGAACGCTGCGCGCTAGCGATTCATGAACGCGTCGACAGCCACGCCCATGGCGGCTGCCATACGCATATCGAGCCTGTCATCGTCCACTTTGATGTCATAGGTGTCTTTGATCTTCATGTTGGCGCGGTTGACATGACCAACCTGTGCACCTGACTCGTTCAAGAGTGAGAATTGCACTCGCATGAACCATGGAATGTCCACCAGATTCATCACACGACGCAAGATTGCCTGTAGCTGGCTCGTTTCAGTGAGCGTCCAACGGCCCTGAGAAGTCTCGACGACGTATGTTGAGCGTCCGAGCGACGCCTTGAAGTTCTTTGCCAAGGTGCCGATTGATGAGCCATCGCCGTCAACGACGTCGTATACGCCGCCAATCTCCATGACTTTGCGACCTTGAATACGA
This sequence comes from Actinomycetota bacterium, assembly GCA_046093725.1. Lineage (GTDB taxonomy): Bacteria > Actinomycetota > Acidimicrobiia > Acidimicrobiales > Ilumatobacteraceae > UBA2093. The sequence continues at coordinate 1,390 of JBJTGC010000273.1, read as the reverse complement.
AAAACAACGCTTGCACCATCTGGAGATGTACACGTGACACTTTCCTTGAGTGCCATTCGTTTCTGCGTGATGAAGCCCAGGTCAACAGGAGCCGTGTCTGTTCGTGTCACCGTCCAGCGGTTCTGCATCATGGTGAGCTTTTGTGTGAGGGTCAACGAATACGACATCAGCGGCAAAATAGCACGGGCCTCTAGACGATGAGGTGCAGGGGTTAGGCGCGCAGTGTGGTGACTTCGATGATGCCCGGAGCCGCACGCAGCTGAGCAAGCACGTCAGCAGTGACTTCTGCGGTTGGTGCAATCACCATCAGTGCAGTACCAGGGGTGAGTGCACGACCCACATCCATGTCGGCGATGTTCACTCCGGCATTTCCCAGCAGCGTTCCGACTAGACCAATGACACCAGGTCGGTCATCGTTGCGCACAACCAACATGTTGTCGGCGGGCGGCACGTCTGTGACGTGGTCGTCGACCATGACGATGCGCGCCTGTCGCCGTGGACCCACAAGAGTTGCTGCGATGCTGTGCGTACCTGCGCGAAGTGTCACCAAGTTCACGTAGTCACTCGTGCTTCCGGTTGACACTTTTGACTCTTTGACCTCGACGCCGAGAGCCTTGGCAACCTGAGGTGCATTCACAAACGTGACTGGTTCATCCTGGATGGCGGAGAAGAACCCCTTCTCTGCAGCCAAGGTGAGAATACGTGTGTCGTAGCTTCCGATTTCTCCGGTGGCGACTACTTCGAGAGAAGTTGGCGTTGTATCAAACATTGAGGCCAAGAGTCGGCCGAGGCGCTCTGCCAGCGGAAGGAACGGCTTCATTGTTTCGTTCGCATCGGCAGCCGAGATGTTGACGGCATAAGGAACAAAGTCGCCCGCAAGAGCAAGATTGATCATGTCGGCAATGTCATCGCCCGCTTTGTCTTGAGCTTCGGTAGTGCTTGCCCCAAGATGTGGCGTCACCACAATTCCGGGCACCGAGAAGAGTGGAGATTCCGTGGTCGGCTCTTTAGCGAAGACATCGAGCGCCGCTCCCGCAATGACTCCGCCACTAACAGCTTCAGCGAGAGCTTCCTCGTCAACGATGCCACCACGAGCCACGTTGACGATTCTCAAATTGGGCTTGGCCTTCAGAAGCATGTCGCGACCGATGAGACCGACTGTCTCTTTGGTTTTCGGTAGGTGAATGGTGAGAAAGTCTGACTCTTGGATCAAGCGGTCGATGTCGACGAGCTCAATGTTCATGGCACGGGCGCGCTCGGCTGATACGAACGGATCGAAAGCGATGATGCGCATGCCGAATGCGGCTGCGCGTTGTGCGACCAACTTGCCTATACGCCCCAACCCAGCGATGCCGAGGGTCTTGTCGAGAAGCTCGACGCCTTCCCATCT
>JBJTGC010000272.1:0-2089 GCA_046093725.1 Actinomycetota bacterium | reverse complement strand
GCGACTTCGATGGTCAACCCATGAATGCGTCACGCGAACACCGGTGGATGTCGGTTCGATTTCATAGACCCAATCACACCATTTCGACTTTCCCACGAGCAGAGAAAATGCAAACTCTCGTGGCTCGTCACATCGAATGACTTCGACTGTGGTGCTCCAACTGCGCTTGCCGTTCTTGTTGCGACCCTTGAAGCGCACGCCAACAGCAGGCTTCGTCGCCTTGATCCATTCACCGCCTCGGTTTTCAGGCGACCACTCGCCCATTCGAGGAAGATCGGTGATGAGTCTCCACATGGTTTCAGCGGAACATGTGACGTCGCGAGACACGCTCACCTTGTTGGCCGCATTGCTCATGCTGGCCCCGAGAACATAGTGACTGGCGATCCCTTCCATTCAGGAGTTGGTTCACCTTCGTACCGCCCGATTTCCGTACGACCAACCACGTGCCAGTGCACTTCGTCGGGGCCGTCAGCCAAGCGCAGGGTCCGCTGGCTCGCGTAGATACGTGCCAGCGGAGTCCAATGTGAAATGCCAGTGGCACCGAACATCTGAATTGCCTCATCGACGATCTTGCACACACGCTCTGGCACCATTGCCTTCACCGCGCTCACCCACACACGTGCTTCGGCGTTGCCCATGGTGTCCATTGCTTTTGCAGCCCGCAACACCATGAGACGCATCGCTTCGATTTCGATTCGTGCCTTGGCGATGACTTCGGGGTTCTTTCCGATTCGCGCAATCGGCTTTCCGAATGCCTCACGACTGAGCCCGCGACGAATGGCAAGTTCCAAAGCACGCTCTGCCGCGCCAATGGATCGCATGCAGTGATGGATGCGCCCTGGTCCGAGACGAACTTGCGAGATTTCAAAACCACGACCTTCGCCCAGCAACACGTTGTCCTTCGGTACTCGAACGTCTTTGAATTCAATGTGCATGTGTCCGTGAGGCGCATCGTCTTCGCCGAACACTTCCATCGCCCCAAGAATGCGGATGCCAGGAGTGTCCATGGGAATCAGAATTTGTGAGTGACGACGATTGGGTGGTCCGTCAGGACTTGTCAACACCATCGTGATGAGCACTTTGCAACGCGGATCTCCCGCACCAGAGGTCCAATACTTCTGGCCGTTGATGACCCACTCGTCACCATCGAGCACCGCACGACACGAGATGTTTTTCGCATCAGAAGACGCCACATCGGGTTCGGTCATTGCGTAGGCCGACCGAATCTCGCCGCGCAACAACGGCTCGAGCCACTTCTTCTTTTGTTCCGGTGTACCGACTCTCTCGAGCACTTCCATGTTGCCGGTGTCTGGAGCGCTGCAATTGAACACCTCCGAAGCAATGGGGTTCTTGCCCATTTCAACAGCAAGATATGCGTAATCAAGGTTGCTCAAGCCTTCCCCGCTCTCGGCATTGGGCAAGAAGAAATTCCACAGGCCGGCTTCCTTGGCCTTGTTCTTCAACTTCTCGAGTAACTCAAGTTGACCATCGCCGTAACCCCAATGATCAGCTCGGCCTTCACCCAACCGGAAGAACTCCGCGGTGTGCGGTTCTATCTCGGTATTAATGAAGTTGACGACAGCTTCGTAGAGCGGAATTGCTCGCGCAGACATCGCCAGATTGAGGCTGTCATCTGTGGTTGAGCCCGAATGCATTCCCTGTTTTGGCATGTCGCCACAGTACCCCTGAGACGATGATGCACCGTAAGTGGACTAGCCGCGCGTGAAACCCAAGGCATTCCGGCTCTGCAAGCGTGCAAAGAATTCCTCGGTGTATGCATCGCGTGGGGTAGATCGGACTTCCTCGTCCAACACATGTGCATCAGCACCGACAAGTACGCGCCAATCATCACGACGCACCGCATCGAGCATGATTTCCGCAGCTTCGAGTGCAGACGTTGGCGCGGCATCGCGGAAAGCTTCGCCCTGAGCGATGATTCCGACGCGAATGTCCTCATCGCTCACCCCAGACAAATCAAGCCCAGCACGACCAGCACGCACTCGAACTTGACTCAACTGCTCCTCTGTCATCTCCTTTGGGTCAAAACCGAGGATCTTTCCGGAGTTGATGACAATTGACGTGCCGATAT
>JBJTGC010000271.1:0-4631 GCA_046093725.1 Actinomycetota bacterium | reverse complement strand
AATCATCACTCTTCCACTCACTGAGCTTGTGCGCACGGACACATACCGACACGAATTCTGGACCACGCCATTTGGCGAGATCACTATTCACTTTTTTGAATTGGATGACGAGACCGTGTGGGGTGCCACCGGAAACTTGCTTGCGCAGCTAATTGACGCCGTCACTCGCTAAGGGCCTGCATAGGCGCGCACTGTTCGATAGAACACCAACGCCCAACCGCGACAAATCAGCCGGTCTCTTGTGGATCGGCGTGAACAACTCGTGCGCATGTCAGCGAGAAACTTGTCGTCAATGCGCCGTCGCATCGGTGCGTCCCACCAGATTCCACCATCGATACGCGAGAAATTGCGATATCCGAAGTCATGGCGTCGACAAGCGTTAGTGAAGTCGAAACTGCGACCTGTGCCTCCGACGAGTGGAGCCGAGCAGCCGTCACTGGTCCAGTCAAGACGCGGATCACGCTCGCTTACTTCTGTTGACGTGATGAAGTTCGCAAGAGATGTTGAAAACACCAGCCGACGCGCAAGCGACACTGCGTCGTCTGGTTGACGAGGTGTCGTCGCACCAGTGGCGGTTAACACCAGCGAAATGAGAAATGGGAACATCGGGCTGTCCTTTCCGACACATCACGACTGTGTGTTGTGTCTGGTCGGTTGCCCGAATGTGTGTGCGATTCAGCCCTTCAGGCAGCGCATCAACTGGGCCATCTCGACTGCTCCTACAGCAGCCTCATCGCCCTTGTTGTCGATGCCGGGTCCGCTGCGGTCACGCGCTTGCTGTTCGGTGTCGACAGTGAGTACGCCGAACATGATCGGCACTCCAGTAGCGAGTTGCGCGTCTTGAATGCCACGCGCTGCTTCACCTGCGACGAAGTCAAAATGCGCAGTGTCGCCGCGAATCACACAGCCGAGGCAGATAACAGCATCGACCTTGCCGCTTGACGCCATTGCTTTGGCAGCTAGTGGGGCTTCGAAAGCACCTGGCACCCATGCCTCCATCACATCAGTGTCAGCAACATTGAGACGTGAAAGCCCGCGACGTGCGCCGTCACGGAGTGCCGAGACGATGTGGTCATTGAACCGCGCGGCAACGATGCCGATACGAAGACCCGTGCCGTCGAGTGTTGGGCCACTTCCTGAAGATCCTGCTCGTGTCATGACTTCTCCTTTGTCGAGGTCTTTTCGTCGTTGAATTCAATGAGATGTCCCATGCGTTCACGCTTCGTTCGCAGGTATGCCTCGTTTTCTGGCGTTGGAACAGTGTTGAGCGGAACACGGTCAACCACGGTTAATCCGTAACCGCCAAGACCACCGTATTTCGACGGGTTGTTCGTCATGAGGCGAAGTTGATGGACCCCGAGATCGGCGATGATCTGCGCGCCAATTCCGTATTCGCGAGAGTCGACCGGCAGGCCCAACTGCAAGTTCGCATCGACGGTATCGAGACCCTCGTCTTGCAACGAATAGGCACGAATCTTGTGACCAATTCCGATGCCACGACCTTCATGTCCGCGCAAGTACACCACCACACCGCGACCTTCCTTCGCAACGAGTGACATTGCACTTTCCAACTGTGGTCCACAATCACATCGACGAGATGAGAACACATCGCCAGTGAGACATTCACTGTGAACACGCACGAGCACTGGGCTGCCGTCTCCAACATCACCCTGCACGAATGCCAGATGTTCGACCTGGTCGATTGTGCTGCGGTAAGCGACACAGGTGAAGTCACCAAAGTCGGTCGGCACTTTTGCTTCACCGACTCGTTCAACGAGGCGTTCATGGCGTCGCCTGTATTGAATGAGCTCTGCGATAGATGACAACAAGAGACCGTGTTCAGCACAGAACTTTCGCAGCTCTGGAAGTCGCATCATCGTTCCGTCATCGTTTTGTATCTCACAGATGACACCGGCAGGTGAGCAACCTGCAAGACGTGCCAGGTCGACAGCAGCCTCGGTGTGACCAGCACGCTTCAGCACCCCACCTTGGCGAGCGCGCAGCGGAAAGATGTGCCCAGGCCGTGCGAATTCGGCAAAGCCGACTGTGCCATCGGCGAGTCCGCGCAACGTGGCAGCGCGATCAGCAGCGCTGATGCCAGTTGTTGTTCCTTCGATGATGTCGACAGAGTCTGTGAATGCTGTGCGTTGGCTTTCTGTGTTCTGCTCAACCATGAGCGGTAGTCGCAGTTCGTTGCAGCGCTCTTCGGTGAGCGGTGCACACACAACACCACTCGTGTAGCGCACGATGAAAGCCAGCTTCTCGGGGGTGGCGAACTGTGCCGCCATGATGAGGTCACCCTCGTTCTCGCGGTCTTCATCGTCGACCATCACGACAATCTCACCGCGCGAAATGGCGGCAACCACGTCTTCAATCGGGGCAAAGGGGTGTTCGCTCATGATGTTGTTTCCTTTCGACTCTCGAGAATGACCTCGATGTCTTGGTCGAGAACTGTGATTGCGGTCAGTGCGCCACGCCACATGTCGGTGGCTGTGTGCGCTGGCAGCCCGTCAAAGGCGGGGAGTGCTGAAGGATCTGCGCACAGCACCGGCGCAACATGGAAGACGTAGCGATCAACGAGCCCCTGTTCGTGGAACGAACGAGCCACTTTGGGGCCGGCCTCCACCATCATGTGAATGTCACCATTCGAGCCGCATTCATCGAGCAACTCATTCAGCGAACCAGACCATTGCGTACACGGTTGCACCGCAGCATCAGATGGAACAGTGCTGCCAGAGCGTGTGAGAACGACACGGCGCGGAGAGCGTCCAGCAACATGGCGCACGGTCAATTCCGGGTTGTCGGCGCGCACAGTACCTATGCCGGTAACAATCACGTCAGCATCTGCACGAAGTTCGTGAACGCGAGTGCGCGCACGGTCACCGGTAATCCACCGACGGCCTGGAATTGTCGCGCATCCGTCCATCGTCACGGCCATCTTCAATGTTACGAATGGTCGCTTGGTGCGACGATGGCACATGTAGGCCGCAAGTTGTTCATGCACATCACTTGCGCACACGTCTGTGATGACATCGATGCCTGCATTGCGAAGTGCGGCATGACCTTGCCCAGACACCTTGGTGTCGGGGTCTTCGAGTGCTGAAACGACGCGAGTGATTCCTGCATCGATGATTGCTGTGGTGCATGGGCCCGTGCGACCAGTGTGCGAGCACGGCTCGAGAGTGGAGTACAAGGTTGCACCCACGGTGGAGTTGCCGGCACGACGAGCAGATTCAAGTGCGACAATCTCGGCGTGTGGCCCACCCGGTTCAGAAGTAGCACCTTCGTGGATGGACCCATCGGCACACACCAACACGGCCCCGACCCACGGGTTTGGACGCGCGCGGGTGCGCGCGGTCTCAGCCATGGCAATGGCACGACGCATCTGCGTCTCGTGGTTGTTCATGTTGTGTCCTTGCTCCCATCCGGACTGTGACCGTCGGCCTCAGAATTTCACTGAGTCGGCCCCGCCACCCAGGTGACGGGGTTCGCGGGCGGTAAACGCCGGGTGGGACTTTCACCCGACCCGGCAAGGGGTGTGTTGTCGGCAGACGAATCTGCCAAGGAAGAGGCTACGACCAGGGGTTCTTGGCCAGCAACCCGAGCACGTGACGCCAGAAGGAAATCAGCTTGTCGGGGTCTTCTTCGATACCCATGGCTGGGCCAAAAATGAGAGCGCCGAACATGAGGGCCGATGAAATCTGGGCTGCTCTGACCGAGTCAGTAGGGGTCAAGCCAAGGACACTCTCAAGGTTCGCGGCCATCGCGGTGATGACGGGTCGATCCTGAATTGCAAGACGGTCCGTCTCACCTTCCAGTGCCAGCCATGCATTGAGCTTGATGAGGTGAACAAGATCTTCATCGATGATCGCCGCAGGAGACACGAAGTCTCTTTGATGTGCACCGATTCGACTGGCGATGCTTCGTGTGAGGTAGTCACGCATCGCGAGGAAGAGCTCTGTCTTCCCGCCAAACCAGGTGTGCACAAAACCGTGATTGATGTCTGCGCGTTCCGCAATGTCGCGAACGCCCACCACCGAGAACGGTTGCTGGCGAGTCAGTTCGATAGCAGCATTAATGAGGCGCAATTCGCCCTCTGCACGAGAAACTGGCGAACGCCGCTTGGCCTTCTTCGGCGTGCCCGATGCTTTCTTTGCTCCCTTGGCAGGTGCCTTCTTCGCTGCAGCCTTACGCGGGGGAGCTTTCTTCTTTGCCGCCACGGCGCCAACTTAGCGGCATGGGTTTCACTGAAAACCCTTCACTAGACGGGAAGAACAGTCGATATTTGTTTCTTAATATTCAGAGACTGTTCGTGCTACCGTCTCGATTATGCGTTCGCCAAAATTAGGAAATCTTGTGGTGGCTACGGGCATCGGAGTAATGACAACCATTCCGGTGTTCTTGAGCAGCGAGGTCGTTCAAGCAGCGAGCGTGACCGCTCCTGGTTGCACAGCCGATGTCGGCGACGCGTCAACAGTGACGCTCACGCGAGTTAATGCAAACTGTGTTCTGAAGTTCACTTCAGGATCAAACACGTGGACAGTTCCCAACTCATTGTCTTCAGTAAGGGCGCTTGTCGTTGGTGGCGGTGGGGGCGGCGGTCAGAATGGTGGCGGTGGAGGCGGCGGCGG
>JBJTGC010000270.1:0-7157 GCA_046093725.1 Actinomycetota bacterium | reverse complement strand
CACGTGTCCTCTGGTGGAGCCGCACTCGATGCTCTCGGCATGGGGCATCCAGACGTGGTGCTTCTCGACTTGGGTCTTCCGGATCAGGACGGCCTCGATGTGTGCAAGGCAATTCGAGAAAAGTCCTCTGTGCCAATCATCATCATCAGTGCACGCGGTGACGAACTTGATCGCGTACTTGGTCTTGAATTGGGAGCTGACGACTATGTCGTCAAGCCATTCAGCATTCGCGAACTCATCGCGCGACTGAAAGCGGTGACTCGGCGTGGTGCGCCAGACCCAGTGTCAACATCTTCATCTGACCTGACGAGGCTGGTGATTGATCAGCGAACACGAGAAGTGACTGTTGACGGAGACCTCGTTGAACTGACGACGAAAGAGTTCGACTTGCTCGCGTACCTTGTCGAAGAACCAGGAGTGGTGTTCAGACGAACCGACATCATGGAGCATGTCTGGGACATCAACTGGTACGGGACCACCAAGACGCTTGACGCTCACGTTGCTGCCATCAGAAAAAAGCTCGGTCACCCCGATTGGATTCAAGCGGTGCGTGGCGTTGGCTTCAAGTTGGTCGAGCCTCCTCGATGAAGGATTGTCGATGAGGAAACGACTTGCTGCCGCATTTGTCGGTCTCACACTGCTGTTGCTCGTTATTCAAGACGTACCGCTTGTGTCGTACCTGGCCCGGGTCGAACGTGATCGACTGACAACTGCGCTGGAGCGTGATGCATTTCTTCTTGCTGCGCGTGCTGATGCAACACTCAGTCCGTCTGCGGGGGAAGTCATCGCATCGCTCGAGCCGATCGTGAACGACTACAAGTCTCGTAGCAAGGCACTCGTAGTCGTGACGAACGAGGCCGGTCTCGCTGTCGCTTCGACTGATCCTGCCGTCGCAGTAGGGGAGAATTATTCGAACCGACCCGAAATTGCGGGAGCACTTCGTGGCACCCCCCAAGTGGGCGAGCGAAACTCGCGCACTTTGGCCCAAGTGCTGGTGTATGTGGCAGTACCAGTGGTGTCGGGTGATGACGTTCACGGTGTGGTGCGTCTTTCGTATCCGAAGTCAGCCGTTGATCGAGAAGTACGTGAGCGACTTGCTGGCATTGTGGCAGTCGCAGTCGTTTCCCTCCTTGTCGCTGCCGCGGCAGCGTTCTTGCTCGCTGATGCTTTTTCGCGGCCGCTTCGGCGCTTGCGACAACTCACAGAGAAACTCTCAGGAGGTGATCTTGGTGCGCGCGCAGACGACTCGATTGGACCTCCGGAAGTGCGTGACCTCTCTCGGTCCTTCAATGTGATGGCGGGCCGACTCTCGGAAAACTTGGAACACCAGAAGGCGTTTGCTGGTGAGGTGTCTCATCAGTTGCGCACGCCATTGACGGCACTGCGACTTCGGCTCGAACACGCCCAGTCCCTGGTGAGTGGCACATCTCCTGCTCTTGAAGACGATCTTGAAGCGAGCAGGGCAGAGACAGATCGTCTTCAGTCTTTGGTGGAACAACTTCTCGTGTTGGCTCGGCTTGAAGGTGGCATCTCACGAATTGTCACTGTTGACGTGCCGGAGCTCATTGCATCGCGACACGACATGTGGGCGCCTCTCGCTGGCGAAAAGAACGTCGATGTGGTGGTCAATGTTCCGGCTGGTCTCAAGTGTCGTGCACTCGATGGTGCGCTCGAACAGATCATCGACAACTTCATTGACAATGCGCTCTCGGTAGCACCGGCTGGCTCATCGGTGAGGCTTGAAACAGCACGTGATGGTTATGACGTCGTCATCAGTGTCATCGATGAAGGGCCGGGTTTGACCGAGGAGGAACGTGAACGCGCATTTGGCCGTTTTTGGCGCGGGGCGAACCGAGAAAATGATGGTGGAAGCGGTCTGGGTCTCGCGATCGTTCAACAACTCGCCACCGCCAGCGGTGGCCGTGCTGAATTGCGCGCTGCTCACACCGACGGCACCGGCATCTGCGCGCAAGTGCGCATGCCGACTGTCCTTGCCTAGTAACCCGTGTCTTCGCCCAGCCAAGCAGGTGCGCGGCGTAACAAGTCGAGGCTGACATCGCGACACTTGTCGAGCACCGCACACAACGCCTCGTCAGCGGGGCGATACACACTTGCGAGAGTTATCGGAACGCGAGCAACCATATTGAGGCTTCGCTCTGGCGCGTCCGTGACGCTGTGGAAACTGTCGATGGCAGATACTTCGACTGGAAGTTCTGTTCCGCCAACGCCTGCAAGTTCCGTGGCAAGAATGAGGAGATCCGGAGGAGCCGGCAGCGGTGGAAGCGACCACGTGAATACCAACGGAAAAGTGTGCTCAGTCGGAGCTTCGGCATCGGGATCGTCGAGTGCGAGGACCGCGTCTTCGAAGGCAAAGAGCATGCGGGGGTCCACTTCGAGGCTCAGGTGAAGATCGATGGGCCCGTTGCAGGCTTCTTCAGGGTGGACATCAACTTCCCATAGCTGTCGTAGCGAATATGTCTCCACAAAATGCCGTTCATCGTGCACGTGGAAGCCGTGATCAATGGCATGGCTCTTCAGATCGGCCACGAAACCAGCTATGTCGATAACGGCCACGATGCGACACTACCGTTTGAACGTGTTCCCATTGACTGCCGCATCTGACGACTCGGCGATTCTGTCGTTCTTTCATGATGTTGCTGATGTGGCCGCCGACACTCTTGACGAAAACGATGACTGGTCTTTGTCGGGTGATCGTGATGGTCAGTACACGGCCGATGTTCTTGTGGATGACGTCGTCGTTGACATGTTGACTGCCGCCGGCGTGCAGATTCTGTCTGAAGAAAGTGGTGCAGCACGGGTGGCATGGCCACTCGAAGGTGATGATCTGCTGGTGATTGTCGACCCGCTTGACGGCTCTGCGAATGCCGCCAAAGGAATTCCGTGGTACGCGACCGCGTTGTGCGCTGTCGATCGTGATGGGTTGCGCGTTGCCTTGGTGGCCGAGCAGTCGGGTAGCGAACTTCGCTTCTCGGCTATTCGGGGCCGCGGGGCACTGTGTGACGGAATGCCGATTCGGTCGTCATCTTGTACGAAGCTTGCCGATGCCATCGTCGGATTCAACGGCACACCATCAGGTCATGGCGGTTGGCGTCAAGCGCGAGTTTTCGGTGCTGCGGCCCTCGACTTGTGTCTGGTGGCGAGAGGTGGCCTCGACGGTTACGTGGATCTTTTTGACCATGGTGTCTGGGACTATGCGGCGTCGCTACTTATTTGTCGTGAAGCCGGATGTGCCATTGGCGAGGCCGATGGACGTGAGTTGATACACGTCAACCCTGATGAGCGATGCTCACCGATCGTCGCTGCAACACCAAAGCTGCTTGATGCGCTGATGTCACTTCGCGTCTGACGACGCTCGTTCGCGTCAAGAGATGAGTGGTTCGACTTCTTCCTTGAAGCGCGTCATCTGCTCGACGGCTTTGTCGTAGGTGTCGCCGATGAGATGCGGGAAGATCGTCAGGTATTCGAAACCGAGAAGGTCTTTCAGTTTTTGCACTTGCTCGGCGACTTGTTGTGGCGTTCCAAGAAGAATCGTCGAGTTCTCAATCGACTGATCGAGTGTCGGAATGTGACCGGGCCCAATCGGCTTGCCGTCAGCACCCATGTAGCCGCGACTCCAGCCGTATGGCCCGAGGAACTTCCAGAACTCATCATGTCCGTCGCGCGCTGTGCGGACCGCTTCTTCGTAGGTGTCTTCGATGCGGGTCGCGACGACGAACATTCGCTTCTCATGCGGCTTCAACGATGTTCCGTGTGTCGCATCGTGAAGTTCGCCGTATCGATCCCACAGACGCTTGATGAATGTTGGATGTTGGTTCCAGAACACGGCACTGTGTCCGACCACCGGTGCGTATTCGAGCGTTCCAGGGCTGGTGATCGGTTGCCAGATTTCATACGGATAGATCGGGCGTGGAATGAGAGTCAGGTGAGTGACAGTTGCGCCACGGTCGGGGATGCCCGGTACTGGATACGAAAAGAATTTGCCAGTGAAGGAGAACTTCTCTTGTGACAGCGCCATGCGGATGACTTCCATGGCTTCTTCGAACCACTCGCGATTGCGCTGGTCGTCGAGCATGGCCTCGGGGTTGTCGTACGAGCCAATCGAGATGTTGTCGTTGTTCAGATGGAGAATCTCGCGAGGGACAGTTCCACGACCTGCGCCGAGAATGGCGCGTCCGCCAGACAAGTTGTGCAGCGTCGCAAAGTCTTCGGCGAGCCTCAATGGGTTCCATTGCGGAATGACATTGAACATTGCGCCGAATCGCAAGTTCTTGGTCTTTGCGGCAATCCACATCGAGATGAGGATGCCGTTTGGAATGACTTCGTAGCCTTCGTATTGGAAGTGGTGTTCAGTCGTCCAAAAACTGTCGTATCCGAGGCGGTCGGCCTCAATTGCCGCATCGACATATTTCTGTGTCGCGTCCCAGCATTGGTCGTTGGTGAAGAAGCGATCCATCGGGTCTGGCTTGCCCGCTCCGGCATCGGTCATTTCGACTCCGCCAAAGAAGAAGGCCCCTACTTTCAACCCGCCCATGGTCGACATCCCTTCCTAGGTGGACCAAGTTGATGGTCCGTCTCCGCCGATGACCCTAGTGGGACAGCGTTTGAGCGGTCTTGCCGTCCCTGAACATCGCCAATTTGCTTTTTGTCAATGCTGAGACCGACCCGGGAACCAATCGACGAGACCGCTCGTCAGAAGGTAGCGAGTCGCTTGGGAGAGCCTCACTAACATCACCTTCGGGGGTCCCATGAAAAAGATTCAAGCACTCGTACTCGGTATTGCTTTGGCGCTCGTTGCCACAGCCTGTGGCCAGTCTCAGGAGACGGCCGTCTATGTCGAGGAAGACACAGAACGCAATGCCGCTCTGGCAACAGACGATGGACAGCCGTTCTTCGGAATCAGTTGTTGCGTGAAAGACATCGCCAAGGATTCAAAAGGCAATTTTTGGATCGGCGGTGACTTCACCACAATCGGTCGTGTGACGGGTGCTGCAACGCAGGTCTTTCTAGGATCCACCGAGAAAGTGTTGCCTCGAGTGTCGGGGATTGTCTACAAAGTGCTGTCAGATGGCAACAACGGCTACTACTTGGCCGGCCTCATTGGTGCTGTTGGCACCGCTCGCACTGCGTCAATCGTCCATGTCGGAGCTGATGGAAACTTGGATCGATCCTTTGCTGCTGCGATTCCTGCCGGAATACCTGTGATTGACCTCGCAGTCGGAACCGACAACAACAATGCGCGAGTGTTGTATGCCGCTGTTCCAAGCGGAATCTTGAAGTTCGACGCGACAACAGGTGCGTCACTTGGCACTCTCGCGCTCACATTCCGCGGGTTCGAAGCCGTGCCGCAGGTTGTGAGGCTCGAGTCGGTATCTCGCGGACTAGTCGTCACTGGAAGCTTTCTCGTCGCCCGCAACATCATTACTGGTGCGATCGTGGTGAACAAAGACGGCACTCACGCTGCATCGGTCTCGCTGTTCAATCGAGATGCCAATGGCACAACGAACTGGGGCGAGGCAATTGCCATCGACTCGTACAAAACGAGTCTTGGTGCTGATGCCATTTACATCGGAGGAGACTTCAATTCGAGCCTCGTATGGACGGCTGCGAATGGAGCGGCAGTTGAGCCAGAAGCAGTAGGCAATGCCACACGATTGCTCTGGGAAAACGCCGGTGTGAAAGTGGTGCCCACGGCGAAGTTTGAGGGTGGAACTGTCAACGCAATTTCTGTTGGTGCAACCGGATTCGTGTCAACGGTGTACTTCGGTGGCAATTTCACGCGAGCAGTTGCTAGCAACACACTGGACGTGCAAAGACTCGCAGCATTGGTTGAAAACCTGGCGTCAGGGGTGCGGACTATCGAAGCTGCGGGGTCAGCTAATTCAACAGTGTCAACATTGCTGTACAGCAAAAATGGCAGCTCTGACACGCTCTTTGTTGCAGGTGACTTCACCACTTTGAACGGATCACGTCATTACGGTCTTGCCTTTATGGCGAAGCGCGTATCTGGCTGGGGCGTCGTGACCGTCATTCGCTTCATAAAGACTGATGGTGTCATTAATAGCGCCGCGGTCGGGTCATCCGGTTTGGTAGTTGGAGGTAATTTCAATGTTGCCGGTTATCCGATTGGAACTCTTCTTCGGACGGATCCAGACGGCCGAATCCTCCCGCAGTCGATCCCGAACCCGCCAAACGGGCCGGTCAACGCTCTCGCGGTTGACAACGGAATGGTCTACGTCGGTGGCAAGTTCGACTCTGTCGGTGGCAACTTGGTGACCAGTTTTGTGCGGTATCTCGAAAGTGGCGAGTACGACCCTCGGATGCAGGTGCGATTGACGCAAGATCTCGACGTAGCGGAAGTGAAAGACATTGTTTTCAACGGCGACAAGTTGTACGTGGGTGGATCTTTCACCGGGTTCAACGGGGTCGGAAACCGGAACTTCATCACGGTCGACTCTCGAAGCTTCATCTCGTTGGCGGGTCGTCAGTGGGAGTCAACAAATGGCCCCGTTCAATCAATTGCGGTTAGCCCCGACGGTTCCAAGGTCGCAGTCGCTGGTGACTTCACCACGATGTCGGTCGTGGGTCGAAACGGATTGGCTGTCATCGATGAAACTGCAGGAACAATTTCGGACTTCTTGACGGGGGCTGCGCGCGGGTCGCGTGTCAACTCTGTCGCGTTCGCTCCGTCTGGTGATTCTTTGTATCTCGCATACGAAGCGGGGGATTCGCCGCTTGTTCACCAGGGTCTCAACCGCCAGGTCCTCAAGCGTTTCCCAGACATCGGAGGAAAGATCGAAGTGCTCTCAGTCGGCGGAGGAAAGGTGTACGCGGGTTTGAGTGATCGTCAACTTCGAGTCGTTGACATCTCGACAGACACGGTGCTCTCTGGTTTCAGCGGGTTCCCACTCGGCACGACGGCACTCGTTGCTGATGCTGACGGAGCATGGATGGCTGGTCGAGGTTTCAAGATCGGCGAGAACCCGGTGTACGGACCAGTTCGCATTTCGGCCGACGGAAAGATCGAAGTCAGCCCGTCGGCCGAAGCCAATGCCCGACTCATCGCCAGGCAGGTGAACGAAACAGTGAACTCGGTGACGGCTGACGCTGGCGCGGCTGGACCCACTCCCGTCTTCGAC
>JBJTGC010000269.1:0-4142 GCA_046093725.1 Actinomycetota bacterium | reverse complement strand
GTGGAGTGGTGTGCTTGCACCAGTCACCGACGAGTTGGGTTTCGAACGCATTCCGAATCAGGCAAACGTCGGCATCGTCGCCGGCCCCGCGTTCGGTGCAATGGCGATACTTGCTGCACTTGTACGCGCCCGCACCACCGGTGAAGCGGCTGCAATGGAAATTGCACAGAGCGACGCTGCCGCATACTTCGATTGGTACCGCATCGAGACCTACAAGGCCTACGACCGTCCACAGAGTGAAGTCACTGGGAATCCGAGCGACAATTTCGAGCGCCGTGAGCCAGGTCTTGCCGGCATGTGGCCAGGTGTGCGATACCAGTTCTACAAGAGCAAGAACGGACACATCTTGTTCATGGCCAGCGAGCAAGCGTTCTGGAAGAACTTCTGCAACGGTATTGGTCGGATGGACCTGTTCGAAAAATGGCCAGGTGCCACTTACGGTGACCACGCTCGCGGAAACCTCGAGTTGCAGGCAGAACTCAAGAACATCTTTCTCACGAAGACCACTGAAGAGTGGATTGACTTCGGTAACGAACACAACACCACGCTTGCTGCTGTGAACACGCCGAAGACTGTCGTTAATGACCCACAGTTCAAGGATCGTTTCACCTGGACCACAAAGGAACAGACGGGCTCAGAGATGATGCTGTTTCCATTGCACGTCGATGGCGAGGAACTTCCTGTGCCTTCTCGTGCGCCGACTTGTGGTCAGCACACTGAAGAGGTGTTGCGTGATGTGCTCGGTATGGATGCGTCGGCTATCGCAAAGGTGCGCGAGTCTGGCGCAATCGGCTGATTAGCCGGCACCAATGGTGCTGCTTCAGTGTTGCACCCGCGACACGATGTCTTCAGCGAACTTTTCAATCGACTGGCGATAGTCGTAAGC
The DNA here is from genome assembly GCA_046093725.1 of Actinomycetota bacterium. Taxonomy (GTDB): domain Bacteria; phylum Actinomycetota; class Acidimicrobiia; order Acidimicrobiales; family Ilumatobacteraceae; genus UBA2093. The sequence continues at coordinate 3,256 of JBJTGC010000269.1, read as the reverse complement.
TGACAAGTTGAGACCTTCCATCTGGCCTTTGCTGACGTTTTGATCCATGGCCCACGGCATGCAGATCATGCTGGTAACGCCGAGCTCTTCTTCTGCTCGCTTGTACAGATCAACGGAAGGCATGGCGTAAATGCCACACATCACGTCGAAGTCGTCGTTCTCACGACCGAACTCTTTGAGATAGCCCTTCAACTTTCCGACGTAATGCTCTGCTTGGTCCCACGGATAAGCGTTACCGATCCACCCGTCACAAAAACGCGCGGCTCGCTTCAATGCCGCATCGGTGTGTCCGCCTCCGTAGATCGGAATCGGTTTCGTCGGTGTTGGTTCCATGGTGCATAGAGGCACATCGAAATACTCTCCGTGCCACTCCACCCAACCGCTGTTCCACAACGCGCGTAGCGCAGGAATCATTTCGTTCAATCGCTTGCCACGTGTCGCGTAGTCAACGCCGTGCAAATCGAACTCCTCTTTCATCCATCCGGCACCAACGCCGAGTGCGACACGATTTTCTGAGATGACTGCAGCTGTAGACACTTCTTTTGCCAACTGAACGAGCGGTCGGTGCGGAGCCACATAAATGTTCGTGTTGAAGTGCAGCCGTTGCGTGACGGCCGCCATCGCACCGATGAGAACCATGGGGTCGGGCCACTGAGCTTTCTCGTCCCACATTGGCCTGCCATCTGGATAGGGCGAATAGGGATACTTGCTCTCCAGCACCTTCGGGTACACGAGATGGTCCGACACCATGATCCCGTGGTACCCGGCTTCGTCGAGCAGACGAGACACGGTGATGAGTTGGCGGGCGTCCATGAATGCGGTGGCTGACCAGAATTTCATGGGGGTTTCCTATCACGCCCGTTCCGTTTGAGTGATGGCGATGTCCTTCTGACAGACTGTCAGAAAGGTCAGAAATCAGGGTTTTCCCGTCGTATCGAGCTCTGTTGGGGCGATGCGACGCCAGTCGGGGGTCACAGGTCCACATGTCGATGCACATCGGCGATTCGCCAGAAGAAGCAGCGTTCCGCGAGGAAGCGCGCACATGGCTCAGCCAACACGCAGCCCCGCGCTCCGACGACGGCGGCAGTTGGCACGACGATCTCGACGCTCACTCTGTTGCATGCAAGAAATGGCAGCGAGTGCTTTTCGACAATGGTTGGGCCGGCATCTCGTGGCCGAAACAATTCGGTGGCCGTGGAGGGTCTCATCTTCAAGAGTCGATCTTCAACGAAGAACAAGCAAAGTTCGACGCACATACCGGACTTTTCGCCGTCAGCCTCGGCATGGTGGGCCCGACGCTCATGGCGCACGGAACACCCGAACAACAGTCTGAGTTTCTCCCCAAAATGTTGAGTGGCGAACACGTGTGGTGTCAGTTGTTCAGTGAACCAAACGCCGGAAGTGACTTGGCGAACGTCGCCACTCGTGCCATTGAAGACGGCGACGACTTCATCGTGAACGGTCAGAAGGTGTGGACGTCGATGGGTCAGTACGCAGACTTTGGAATTCTTCTGACGCGTACCGAACCAGACTCACCAAAACACAAGGGCATCACGTACTTCATCGTCGACATGAAATCACCTGGCATCGAAGTTCGTCCTCTTGTTCAGATGACGGGCGTCGCACACTTCAATGAGGTGTTCCTCACCGACGTGCGAATTCCAAAGGCCAACATCGTCGGTGGTCTTCATGGCGGATGGGCAGTAGCCAACACCACCCTCACCAGCGAACGCGGATTCATCGGCGGTGGCTCAAGCTCTTGGTCAGTCGACGAGCTCATCGACTTCGCACGTGAACGTGGGCTCGACAAAGACCCGGTCGTGCGAGGGAAATTGGCTGAGTGCTACGCACGCGCCCAGACCCTCACCTACCTCGGTTACCGACTTCGCACCGCAGCATCGCGTCGGACAATGCCGGGTCCAGAGATGTTCGTCATGAAATTGGCATACGCCCGCCATTGGTCACGAACCATGGACGTCGCGATGGAAATCGCTGGTGCAGAAGGAATGCTCAGCGGTGACGCCGCTGGTGACGCATTGCATTGGCAACACAATCTTCTCGGGCAATTCGCCATCCGACTGGGTGGCGGCACGAACGAGGTGCAACAAAACATCATCGGCGAACGCGGCCTTGGTCTGCCGCGCGAGCCGTCCGTAGATCGAGACCAACCATGGCGATCACTCGCGAAGGGATGACCGTGTCACAAGTGCAACAAGAATCAGACGCCGACAAGAAGGCTTTTTACGAAGAGCTTCAGGGCTTCGTGGGCCTTCAGATCGGGCCGCCGCAACCCGCTCCGGATGAGGTGAATATTCCGATGATTCGACACCTCGTCGAAGCAGTCGGAGACAAGAACCCGATCTATCTCGATAATGCAGCTGCACAGGCGTCGCGTCATGGCGAGATTGTCGCTCCGCCAACCATGCTCCAAGCGTGGGTTATGAGTGGCATCACCCCACGCAGCAACGAAGGTGACGGACCCTACGAACGGATGAACCGGCTGCTCTTTTCGAAAGGTTTCACCAGCGTCGTCGCCACCAACTGTGAACAGGTCTACGACCGCTACGTGAAGCCCGGTGATCGCCTCTCGATGACCACCACCATCGACTCGATCAGTGAAGAAAAGACCACCGGTCTTGGAACCGGCCACTTCGTGACGACTCGCCAGGACTACTGGGACGCCGATGGCAACCGAGTTGGCTCGATGCTCTTTCGCATCATCCGCTTCCGACCAGCAGCGAAGTCAAAGCCGAAGCCTCCGCGACCGGCACCAGCAACCACGCACGACAACAGCTGGTGGTTCGATGCGCTGAAGGAAGGCAAGTTGCTCATTCAGCGCTGCAAAGGCTGCGGCGAATTGCGTAATCCCCCGCACCCCATGTGCGCGACATGTCGCAGCATGGAATGGGACTCAATCGAAGCCAAGGGCACCGGCTCGATTCACAGTTACGTCATCACGCACTACCCAGTGGTGCCGAGCTTTGAATATCCACTGCCGATTCTTCTTGTCGATCTCGATGAAGGAGTGCGCATGGTTATGAATCCGATTGATGCCACACCTGAAGATCTGCAGATTGGTCGCAAGGTCACCATCGAAGTTCACAAATGTGACCCAGAGCTGTCCCTGCCATTCGCCCGTCTGGCGAAGTAACACCAAGTAGAGAAACGAAAAAGAGCACGACATGAATTTTGATTTGTCAGACGAACAGCAGGTCATCAGTGACTTGGCTGCACAGATTTTCACCGGGCAGTCCAC
>JBJTGC010000268.1:0-3811 GCA_046093725.1 Actinomycetota bacterium | reverse complement strand
CAATGAGCTTGTCGCGCGGAAGTTCGACACTGATGTTTTTCAGGTTGTGCTCTCGCGCACCCCTTACGACAATCTTGTCCGCCACGAATGAAAGGCTACAGATGACCTATCGCGCATCACGAAGTTCGCGACGTAGTTCTCGAATTTCATCACGAAGCCGAGCCGCGTATTCGAATCGAAGGTCCGTGGCGGCCTCATGCATTTCTTCCTCCAACGTCTGCACGAGTCGAGCAAGTTCCTGCTGTGGCAACGACTTGATCTCTTTGTCGACCTTGTCTCGTTCTCTGTTCTTCCGTTGCCCCTTGCCCGGATGTGGCGCACCATCATCTGGCCGCAATAGGGACAAGATGTCACCCACGGCCTTTCGAATGGTTTGTGGGTTAATGCCGTGTTCGAGGTTGTATTCAACTTGCATGCCACGACGCCGTTTCGTTTCAGCAATTGCGCGTTCCATCGAAGGCGTCACTTTGTCCGCATACATAATGACCTGGCCTGCCACATTTCGGGCTGCACGACCGATCATCTGAATCAAGGAAGTCTCACTTCGCAGAAATCCTTCTTTGTCCGCATCCAAGATCGCGACCAGTGACACTTCAGGCAAGTCGAGACCCTCGCGCAAGAGGTTGATACCCACCAACACGTCAAATTCGCCAAGACGCAAGGCTCGAAGGATCTCAATGCGGTTGAGTGTCTCGATGTTCGAGTGGAGGTATCGAACTCGAATGCCTTGCTCAAGCAAGTAGTCGGTGAGATCCTCTGCCATCTTTTTTGTCAACGTGGTGACGAGCACGCAGTCTCCGCCTTCCACCCGCTCATTGATCGCAGCGATGAGGTCCTCGATCTGCCCCTTTGTTGGTCGAACGACCACTTCAGGGTCCACCAGTCCGGTAGGTCGCACAATCTGCTCCACCACGCGGTTCGAGTGCTTCAACTCGAACTGCGCAGGAGTTGCGGACAGAAAGACACACTGGTTGATGCGCTCCATTGTCTCTTCGAAGCGAAGTGGCCTGTTGTCTCTGGCGCTCGGCAGGCGAAAGCCATGCTCTACCAACGTGTTCTTTCGAGAGCGGTCACCTTCATATTGGGCATGCAATTGGGGCACAGCCACGTGGCTTTCGTCGATGATGATCAGGTAGTCGGGTGGGAAGTAGTCCAGCAATGTGAACGGAGGCTCACCTGGTTGGCGGCCGTCAATGTGCATGGAATAGTTCTCGATGCCGTTGCAGTACCCCATCTCTTGAATCATCTCGAGGTCGTACTGGGTGCGCATTCGCAAGCGCTGTGCTTCAAGCAACTTGCCCTCGGTTTCGAACTGGGCAAGCCGCTGTTGCAATTCAGCCTCAATCCCCACGATGGCTCGTCTCATCCGTTCCTCGCCCGCCACATAGTGAGTCGCCGGAAACACGATGACCTCACTCAGAGACTCAAGTTGTTCGCCGGTAAGGGGATCAACGACAGTAATTCGGTCGACAGTGTCGCCGAACATTTCGATACGGACAACTGACTCTTCGTAGGCCGGATGGACTTCGACCGTGTCGCCGCGAACCCGAAAATTGCCGCGTCCGAGTGTGAGGTCATTGCGGTCATATTGCAATTCGACGAGCCGCTTCAGGATGCTCCGCTGGTCGTAATCAACACCGACGTGCAGTTCCAGAAGTTGTCCGCGATATTCGGCCGGGTCCCCCATGCCATAAATACATGACACGCTCGCGACCACGATGGTGTCACGCCGTGTCAAAAGTGCAGCCGTTGCCGAATGTCTCAGACGATCGATTTCATCGTTGATTGATGAGTCTTTCTCGATGTACGTGTCACTCGAGGGTATGTACGCCTCTGGTTGGTAGTAGTCGTAATAACTGACGAAATACTCGACACGATTATTTGGGAAGAACTCGCGCATCTCTTGGGCCAACTGAGCAGCAAGGCTCTTATTGGGGGCGAGAATGAGCGTTGGTCGTTGAACTTTCTCGATTGTCCACGCCATGGTCGCTGATTTGCCAGAGCCCGTGATGCCCAACAGCGTCATGAAGCGATCGCCGGTTTCAATGCCCTCCACGAGCTCAGAAATAGCTTTTGGTTGATCGCCGGCCGGCTCAAACTGTGACTCGACGACGAATCGACGTTCAGGTGCAGCCATGTTCGCGAGCGTATCTGCGCCCCAACTCAGACCTCTGACCGACCGCCAGCATCATCATCGACCACATGTGGAAGCGTCTGAGCCCATGACCACACTTCATTGACCCTGCTCTGAAGTTCGTCCAATGAGCCAGAGTTGTCGATGACTTGATCTGCAATCGCTAGCCGTTTCTCTCGACTTGCCTGGTTTGCCATTCGGGCGCGTGCATCATCTTCACGCATTCCACGCTGATTGACGAGGCGTTGCACCGCAATGTCTTCCGGAACATCGACCACGATGGTTCCGCACAGCCCTTTACGAGGGTTCTCTGCCAACAAAGGAATGTCGAGAATCACCACATTGTCTGTGGCTCGTTGCTCTGTGAGACGACGTTCCAGTTCCTTGCCAACTGCCGGATGAACGATCTTGTTGAGATCCTTCAGTGCTTCAGCATCATTGAACACAATGTCTGCCAATCGCTGACGCACGAGCGCTCCTTGGCTATCAAGCACCTCCGAACCGAACCGCTCTGCAATCACTTGCAGCAAGGGTTGACCTGGCTGTTGCAGCTCTCTGGTGATTGCGTCGCCGTCGATAATGACGGCTCCCTTGTCTGCAAGCAACGACGACACGGTCGACTTGCCTGAGCCAATGCCACCTGTGAGACCAACGAGAATCACGCGGTCACCCTATTGAGTCAACGAGATTGAACCGACAGGTTCTTCAGCTGAAGTTTTTCAGGATGCCGGCTCGGCCGGGGCCTCACCAGGCGCTGCGTCGCCGTATTCCTTGTAGTAGTCAGCCCAAGCTGCTTCACGCTCGGCATCGTCGGCGGCACCGCCGACCCAGTTGCCGTGCTCGTCGACTTCGAACTGACCGCGGTACTCCTCAGCCAACTCTCCGCCTTCTGCGGCCTGCTTGATGGAGATCGAGATACGACGACGGGCGAGATCGAGATCGATGATCTTGACCCACAACTCTTCACCCGGTGTCACCACTTGCTCTGGTGCATCAACGTGATGCGCCGACATCTCAGAGATGTGCACAAGACCTTCGATGCCATCACCAACCTGGACGAACGCACCGAACGGCACCAACTTGGTGACCCGGCCATAGACAAGTTGACCAACTTCGTGAGTGGATGCGAATTCCTGCCATGGATCTTGCTGCGTGGCCTTCAACGAAAGGCTGATGCGCTCGCGGCTCATGTCGACTTCCAACACCTGCACCGTGACCTCGTCGCCGACGGTGACGACTTGACTCGGGTGGTCGACGTGCTTCCACGACAACTCGGACACGTGAATGAGGCCATCCATGCCTCCGAGGTCCACGAATGCACCGAAGGCGACAACGCTCGACACGACGCCCTTGCGAACTTCGCCGGGCTTCAGATTTGTGAGGAACTCGTCGCGCTGTTCTTTCTGGTTCTCCTCGAGGAATCCGCGACGTGACAGCACCACGTTGTTGCGGTTCTTGTCGAGCTCGATGATCTTGGCCTGAATCGGACGACCGAGATAGGGCTGAAGATCACGCACGCGACGCAATTCGACGAGTGATGCGGGAAGGAAACCGCGAAGACCGATGTCGACGATGAGACCACCCTTGACGACTTCGATGACAGTTCCTTCGACGATTCCGTCGGCTTCCTTCACCTTTTCGATAGCACCCCATGCCTTCTCGTACTGAGCGCGCTTC
>JBJTGC010000267.1:0-2567 GCA_046093725.1 Actinomycetota bacterium | reverse complement strand
TACGAACACCGGCGAAGGCATCTGCGGGAAGTTCTGGCATTTGAGCAAAGGCGGCCCACATACTGGGGGCTCCTGGCACGACAGTGACGCCTCGTTCAACAATGGTCTCGGCTGCTGTTGCCGGATCAAAACGTTGCACCAGCACCACACATGCACCCATTGACAGCGCGCAACCAACGACGACATTGAGACCAAAAATGTGGAAGAGCGGCAACACGCCATAGAACACATCTGACTTGGTAATCGACTCCACCTCATCAACTTGTTCGATGTTTGTCGCGAGATTGCAGTGAGTTAGCACGGCTGCTTTGGGTGAACCAGCCGTTCCGCTGGTGAACATGTACACCGCTGGTGTGTTTGGACGAACATCGACAACATCAACCGGAGAAGCCTTGAGCATCGCATCGATGCTCTTTCCATTACTGATGGAACTTCCATCGGTGGTGACGACGAGTGTCAATGAGGGAAGTTTTGCTTTGTCGATTCCACCCCAAGCCGACTCTGCCGCGGGCTCGACAATCACCACTTTCGGATCAACCACCGCTAGTTCACTCTCCAACTCGGGTGTGGGTGAGGTCGGGTTTAGCGGAACTGCGATAGCCCCGATACCGATAATGGCGAGATACGAAACGACGAAGTACCGACTATTGCCGCACAACAACGCGACTCTGTCGCCAGGCACCACACCCTCAGCGCGCAGTGCTCCGCGCATCGAGGCAACTTGCTGACGAAGCGCTCCGTATGTTGTTGGTCGTCCGCGCGAGATCAACGCAAGCGCATCGTCGGGATGACCATCGATGAGACTCGCAAGATTCACTGCGTGCTCCGACCAGATACCTATCGGAACATCAACAAGTTGACAATGCCTGCGATGAGAATGACCCCGATGAGCAGCGCAACAGTCAACGTCGTGGCCGGTCGCATGGGGTCAAGGCTACTTGCGCTGATGACTACTTGCGAATGCCAACCCGCGTTGTCTGTGAGGGGTCGGGTTCGTCGCCGTAGGGGAAAAGCCGAACCTCATCAGTAACTCCAAGCTTCAGTGACTCAGCCGCAGATGCGCGATCCATCGATAATGCCAACATGCCATAGGAATCAATCACCAAACCGAGTGCACCGGTTTGAATCTCAGCGTATGTTCGAACGATTGATGCACGACGCACATCGTCGCCGAGCACCACTCGCAATGCTGATGGCATATGAGCAACATCGTCGGCACCCACATTCAACTGACAATTGCCGAATGTGTCGACCCACGTGACTTCACACTTCACACCTGCACCATAAGAATCATCGTTCACTTCGCCAGGCAACGGAATGAGACCCGGCATCAATGAGTCGACGTCAAGTTGTACGCCCACATCTTCGATGCGACCACCGTTGAGGAGATACGCAGCAACTGGCGCAAAGATGTCGCGGCCAGCAAACGTCGCCCCAGGTGCTTCGAGATGCAGCGAAGCGTTGGAGAGCTCGAATGCCCGCTCGGCACCACCAGCCATCGCAACTGCGGGCGCAAGTAGTCCGTTGTCAGGCCCGATCAAAATGCCGTCACCACCAGCGACTTCAATTGCGATTGCTCGACGTGCAGTACCAACACCGGGATCTACAACAGCAATGATGAGTCCTTTTGGAACGTACTGAACAGCACGTGCGAGCATTAATGAACCGCCACGCACATCGAATGGTGCAACGCCGTGTGAGATATCAGTGATTCGTACATGTGGTGCGGCATCGATGATGACCGACTTCAACACGCCGACGAATTCATCGTTCATGCCGTAGTCAGTGAGGAGTGCAACGTGCGTGTGATTCATTGTGTGCAATTCGTCATTGTGTTCAAACTATGCGAAGTGTTCGCGAGGATACTTGTGCCCAGAAACGACTGGGGCCGGTGCCAACCCCCCGATGGCACCGGCCCGTCGGCGCGGCCCCGAAGGGCGCGACTCCCGTTCAAGCGAACCTGAACGGTGACCTAGTGACCCGTACTCTATGCACAATGCCCCGATTATGAAAAGCGTCACGGCATTCTCCCGAAGGAAATTTCTAAACGATTTGTCAATGTCTGGCAACGATTGGCGTGACGATGAAGTGCTGAAGTTGAGCAGGTTTTTGCACTAAATCGTCGTGGCGTTTGTGAAAGTACTTCGGGATTGTGCGCACGTTCACGTGTGGAGCGCTGGGCCTTACTGGCCCATTTCCCGGTTACGTTCGGCTGCCCGACGCACAACTGCCCGGACGGTGTCGCGGAAACCCTCGTTCTCAAATACCTGTAACCCAGCAAAGGTGACTCCGTTGGGCGAGGTCACCTTGTCTTTGAGGGTTGCAGCAGTGTCTGGCGACGACGCCAAGAGTTCTCCGGAGCCCTTGAACAATTGGCGAATGAGAGGTTCAGCCACCTCACGAGGCAAACCTTCCTCGACGGCGGCTTCGAGCAGAGCCTCTGCAAAGAGAAAGAGATACCCCGGACCAGACCCAGCGACAGCGGTTGCCACGTCCATCAAGTCCTCGGAGATCTGCATCACAAGGCCAACTGAACTGAGCGTTCGGGTCGCCCACTCGATGTCGGT
>JBJTGC010000266.1:0-2098 GCA_046093725.1 Actinomycetota bacterium | reverse complement strand
GATCGCATTCAGTGCATCAATTCGGTCAGCACGGGTTTCGCCAATTCCCACCAAGAGGCCGGTGGTGAATTGAATCTTCAGTTGCCCTGCAAAGTCAAGTGTGTCGAGTCGGCGCTGCGGTGTTTTGTCTGGCGCGCCACGGTGGCAAGAGAGATCATCACGCAGCGATTCGAGCATCATTCCCTGGGACGGCGATACCGTTCGCAGCTGTGCTAGCTCGTCTCGATAAAGCGCTCCTGCATTTGCATGTGGCAGCAGTCCTGTTTCTTTGACCACGAGCTGTGCCATGTCATGCAGATAGTGAATTGTGCTGTCGTATCCGTTGTCAGCGAGCCACTTCTTGGCTACTTCGTATTTGAGCTCAGGGCGTTCACCTAACGTGAACAGTGCCTCGTGGCAGCCGCGACGCGCACCCTGCTTGGCAATTTGTAGAACTTCCTCAGGACTCAAGTAGGGATTCTGCAGCCGTGCTGGCGGCTGAGCGAACGTGCAGTAGCCGCAGGTGTCTCGGCACAGCATGGTAAGTGGGATGAACACCTTCGGCGAGAAGGTGATTCTGGAGCCGGTGCGTGCGTCACGAATGGCTCGTGCTTGCGACATAAGAGTCGCAATGTCATCGGAAATTATGCGTGTGCGCAGCACCAGCAGGCCTCCTCAGGCGGAACAAGAATTTAGGTTTTTGCCAGTGCGTAACCAACACGAAGGGAAAGCAAGAGGATCCCCGAAGGTCGCAAATGTTGCGCTGTTTCTAAGATAGCCCGAGGGCCCCGAAATTCAAGCGTTGAATGGGGCGTGGAACATTCCACGCACACTGGCGCCCGTAAGTAGAACTCGGTGCCCCGTGCGGCTGATAAAGCCCATCTGTACGCCTGTAACGGGATCAAGCACCGAAAGGAACTGTTCGTGCCCGTCGTCGTCAACATGTAGATCGGTGATGAGCGATGGGTCGGCGCGCACGAGTTCGTTCTGGGCATAGGCGGTGTTGAGTACCTCAATCACTACTCGGCTTATGCCTGCACCGTGGGTTTCCAGATGTTGAGCCACTGCGGAGTCACCATTTGGTGCGATGAGAGCAATCATTACGCCACCTGCAGTTGCAATGACCACACCCAGATCTTCGGTGGGTGAAATCGAAAACCCAAGCGTGGCAAAAAGTTGTGATGCATCTTCCACATCTGGAACGACGACCACAACGTGGTCGATAGCGGTGGCAACAGTGTCAAGTGGTGAGCGTTCAACTCCACCCGCACCTTTGGTCGGTGCTGGTCGCGAAGTCCCGGCGGCAGTTTCAATGCGGTGCGTCTCAATGAGCAAAACACGAAAAAGCTGCTCTACAAAATCGGCATCGACTCCGGCATTGATTGCCCATTGACGCCTAGAACTGAGAACCTCGCGCACTCGTTGTGGCTGAATAACTGATGCATCACTGCTTTGTTTGACATGGGCGACGTCGCGACACACATCCAAGCGGCGAGCAAGCAACTCGACAATGGCGGCGTCAATCTGGTCAATCTCTGCCCGCAACTCAGGCAATGACCTGCCCGTGTTCTCATTGCTGTCCACAATGCGAGCATAAACGGTCACTACGGCGTGAGTCACTCTGTTTCTGGTTACGCTTCCTTATCAATATGGGTCTCGTCTTTGAAGCAGAAATCACGCCTGGCATGTCCACTTCAGAGGTGGTGACACTTGCACAGATTGCAGAGGACGCTGGGTTTGATCGCCTTGGCATTTCTGATGTGGTCTTTTGGCACGATTGCTTCGTGCTTCTTGCACTTGTGAGTCAAAAGACTCAGAAGTTGCACATGGGTCCGATGGTGACCAATCCGTATTCACGTCACCCTGCGGTGATGGCAGGCGTCATGGCGGCGCTCCAGGATGCTTCACAGGGTCGGATGTTTCTCGGCATCGGAGTAGGAGCCGGTCTTGAACAAGTCGGCATGAATTATCCAAAGCCTGTTCGCACTCTGCGGGAAGCACTGACCGCCATCAAAGGTTTGCTCGCTGGAGAGGAAGTCACACTGCATGGCGAGACCATCACTGTTGACCACGCGCGAATGGTCGGCCCAGTTCAGAGTGTTCCGATCTCGATCGGCTC
>JBJTGC010000265.1:0-2368 GCA_046093725.1 Actinomycetota bacterium | reverse complement strand
ATTCACGTCCGTACATGGATTTCTTCTTCCACACTTTGTACGCCTTGGCGACCTTGTTCTCTGTGTCGGCGAGCAGCGTGAAACCAAGCTCGTACTTGTCGTCGAACTTCTTCTGCTTCTCAGGTTTGTCGGGACTGATGCCGACTATTGCAGTGCGACCAATGTCGTCTTTCACATCTCGAAGTCCGCAGGATTGTTGCGTACAACCTGGCGTATCTGCCTTCGGATAGAAGTACACGAGAACCTTCTTCTTACCCAGTTTCTTCAACGTGAACGGCTTTCCGTTCTGATCAAGAAGTTCGATGTCTGGGGCTTTGTCGCCTGTTTTCAACACAGTCACGACTTTATGCGAGGAAACCTCTGGTCCAAGCGCTGTCGAACTTCGGCCACGAATTCACCGACTGCTTCAGATCCGCCCTCCAGCATGCGGCGCACGACTGCAGCACCCTGAATCACTCCGTCAGCAACTTCGCTCGCCTGAACGGCTTGTTCCGCATTCGATACTCCGACACCAACCAGCACCGGAACATCTGTGATCGCCTTCAACCGGGCGGCAAGTTCAGTGGCGGTATCAGCCAATGACTGCCTCTCTCCGGTGACGCCCAGTAGGCCGACTGAATACACAAACCCTCGTGCGCGGTGTGCGACCCTCGGTAGTCGTTCATCGGGTGCCGTTGGTGCTGCCAGCATCACCGTCGCCACACCATGTTTGTCGGCTGCATCGCACCACGGTCCGCTCTCTTCAAGAGGTAGATCAGGGATGATTGCACCGCAGACCCCAGCATCGACGAGCGACTTGGCAAATCGTTCATGCCCGGCATGAAACACCGTGTTGTAATAACACATCACGACAATCGGCACCTCAACATCAAGTGTGCGCAGCTGCTCGAAAATGCTCACAGGCGTGGCACCGGCCTCGAGCGCAAGTTGCGACGCCTCTTGAATAACAGGCCCGTCCATCACCGGATCTGAGAACGGAATGCCCACTTCAATGGCAGTTGCACCGTTTGCCGCACACGCACGCACGGTCTCGACCCATTGCGGCGCCCCACCAGTGACGTAAGGAACGAGTGCCTTTCGACCTTCTGATCGAAGTGAACGAAGCGTGGATTCGAGTTGACCCACCACGCTCAAATCTTGTCCCCCAAGATCTCCATCATCTGAGCGACATCTTTGTCACCACGACCCGACAGATTCATAAGTACTGTCTTGCCCGCGAAGTTCTTGCTCTCGCGCGCAATCCAAGCAACGGCATGTGCACACTCGAGCGCGGGAATGATTCCTTCAGAGCGTGCCATCAATTGAAAAGCCGCGATGACTTCTTCATCTGTGACTGTCGGATATTCGGCGCGACCGATGGATGCTAGGTACGAATGCTCCGGCCCGACGCCGGGGTAATCAAGACCTGCGCTAATCGAATGCGCCTCTTGCACTTGTCCGAACTCGTCCTGCATGAGGTAGCTCTTCATGCCGTGCACCACACCGGGTTGACCCCGCCCGACGGCAGCACCACCAGCTGGTTCAACCCCGATGAGCCGAGCATCGGTGTCTACAAATCCGGAGAAGATTCCCATCGCGTTCGAGCCGCCACCGACACATGCGACAACGAGATCGGGATCATTGCCATAACGCTCACGCATTTGCACTCGCGCTTCGTCACCGATGACGCGATGAAACTGTCGCACCATGTACGGATACGGATGTGGACCCATGACGGACCCGAGGCAATAATGAGTCGATTCAACTGTTGCGACCCAATCGCGCATGGCTTCGTTCACCGCATCTTTGAGTGTTCGGCTACCAGAGTGAACCGCTTCGACTTCGGCACCCAGAAGTCGCATGCGAAACACGTTCAATGCCTGCCGTTCGACATCGACTGCACCCATGTACACCTTGCACTCAAGGCCCATCAGCGCGGCAGCAGTGGCCGACGCGACACCGTGCTGGCCTGCACCGGTCTCCGCGACGATGCGACGCTTTCCCATGCGCTTGGCGAGCAGAGTCTGACCGAGAACATTGTTGATCTTGTGCGAACCCGTATGGTTCAAGTCCTCACGTTTGAGCACGAGTCGGATGCCGAGTTGTCGCCCGAGGTTCTCGCATTCGGTGATGATGCTTGGCCTGCCTGCAAACTCGGCAAGCACCCTGCTCAACTCTGAACGAAACGATTCATCGGCCCACGCAGCCGAGAATTCTCGCTCGAGCTCTTGGCACGCCGGCACCAGAGTCTCAGGAACAAATCGTCCCCCAAATTCTCCGAATCGACCATCGGCACCGGGAGTCACGAGCATTGTCACCGGATGATTTCACCACGATTGGAGGGTGATTCCCTAACTGAATTCACTCTTCCCTATTCGTCATACCAGTC
>JBJTGC010000264.1:0-2607 GCA_046093725.1 Actinomycetota bacterium | reverse complement strand
GTGCCTAATTCGGTATCGGTACAGACGGTTCCAACTTCAGTTGATGCAGCAGCGACTGGTTCACAAGTTCCGTCGACGACGACAAATTCCACTTCGGTGCAACCGCCAGTTACTGCAGCACAAGCAGATGCAACGTCAGTGACTGTTCCATCGGTGACATCACCTGCAACAGTGCGCCGTGTGCTGTCAGTGAAGGTGGGTAAGAAGTTGACAGCGAAGTCGATGGTGCGATTCGCAGGCATCACAGCACCGAAGTCTTCGACGGTGAAAGTGCGCGTCGCGAAAGCCGGCAGTCGCTTCTGCCGAATGAGCGGCACCAGCGTGCAGGGCAAGAAGGTGGGCGTGTGCTCGGTGACCATCGGGGTGACACCGAAGGGCCAGAAAACACGCTCGCGCACAATCTTCGTGAACGTGGTGGAGTAAGACAAACCCTCAACCAGTACTTGAGGCGTGATTCCCTGTCATTCCGCGGGTTCGTGAGCTACAGACCTTGGAAGTAAATGAAGTCTCGACAAGTACTTGAGACTTTCAGTACCGGTGTGACATTCGCAGATACTCCAGAAATGAAAGTTCTTCTACTGGAGAGCGCAAAACCGCGTTCTTAGACTAATAACCGTGTTTGGGCGGGCTCGATCATGGGTGTCAGCGACATCTGTAGTGGTGAGTTCATTGTGCGTTGCCCCTTTTGTGGGTGCAAGTGTTGCCCAAGCGGGGACTGACGTTACTGCCGTTACCGGAACACCAGGGAACGCTCAAGTAGCGCTGAGTTGGACGGCACCAACAGACACAACATTCCCCGTCACATTCAACGGGAGCAATTACAACAGCGTCTTCATCGGGTCAAACACATACATCACTTTTGGAAGTGGCTCGTCGGCATACAACGGACTTTCCGCCAGCAACCCAGCAATCCCTGGCGTGCACATGTGTGCCGCCGACAACTCGTACCAACGCGTGCAATACCTGATCAACACCGCTGTAACTCCAAATCAACTTCGTGTGCGTTACGAGGGAACCGCATCTACAGGCGGAACAGCCGGAAGTCCGAACATTGTGTACGAGGCAGTGTTTTATAAAGACCAGAACTACTTCGACGTATTGATTGGGAACCACGCGAGATGTACATCGGGCACCCGACTGATCACAAACGGCTCGAGCCAACTTTCCGCACCAGCCTTCGCGGCCTACACCAATTGGCGCATCACCGGCGGAACTGCGAGCCAGAACGGCAACTCAGCAACATGGCTTGGAAGTTCATCCGCTTCGGTAGCCCCGAACGCTTCTGGTTACACGTCATTGTTCGACAGCAGCGCTGACGACTCCTTCTTACAAGTGCCGGTAGCACCAACTGGCTACGCAATCAGGTACTCAAGCAACAGTGGTAGCAGTTGGACGACTTTTACCACCAACACTGGAAGCACTTCGACATCGAGCACGGTGACCGGACTAGTCAACGGCACCAGTTACATCTTCCAAGTGGCGGCCTATTACTCGAGCACTGGTCAAACCGGGCCATGGTCGACCTCATCACCGGCATATGTGCCACTGGGTGCTCCGTCTGCGCCACTCAGCCCGGTGTCAACGGCGGGCAACACCCAAGTTGCGCTCACTTGGGCGGCGCCGTCAAGTAATGCCGGATCTTCTATTACCGACTATCGAGTTGAGTATTCATCCAACGGCGGTGGCAGTTGGACAGTGTTTGATGACGGAGTTTCCACGACGACATCTGCAACTGTCACAGGACTTGTGAATGGCACGTCGTACACGTTCAGAGTGGCGGCACTGAATAGTCAGGGCACTGGTTCGTATGCAACCTTTACGGCCGCAACACCGTTCAGCGTGCCTGGGGCCCCGACAACTGTGACTCCCACTGCCGGAAGTAGCCAGGCAACAGTGTCGTGGACTGCACCCGCGAGCAATGGCGGTAGCGCGGTGACTGGATATGCGATCGACTATTCATCGGATGGAGGGTCGAATTGGACAACCGCGTCGGCAAATACCGGAACTACTGCAGTGTCATACACGGTCACCGGTTTGACAGGCGGTGTCAACTACGTGTTCCGCGTCGCCGCGCGAAACGCCGCTGGGCAAGGCTCATGGTCGTCAACAAGTGGTCAGGCATCTGTGTACGGGGTACCTGCCACGCCTGACGCCCCATCGGTAGCCCCCGGAAACGGTCAGGTCAGTCTTTCGTGGACTGCGCCCTCGAATAATGGAAGTGCCATCACTGGTTACGCCATTCAGTTCTCCTCTAACAGCGGAGGAAGTTGGACGAACTGGTCAACGAACACAGGCAATTCATTAACCACGAACACAGTCACAGCGTTGGTAAATGGCATCTCGTATGTCTTCCTTGTTGCAGAACGCAATGCTTCTGGTCAAGGTTAGTTCACTTCGTCAAGCTTCGCATCAATTCCCTTTGCAACACCCGGAGTTCCATCATCCGTCACCGCAACTGCAGGCAATCTGCAAGCAACGGTGTCGTGGACTGCACCGGCAAACAACGGACGAGCAGTGACGGACTACTCAATCCAATACTCCTCGAACAGTGGATCATCGTGGACGACATTTGTCGACGGCGTGTCGTCGTCGACATCAAGCACCGTG
>JBJTGC010000263.1:0-2185 GCA_046093725.1 Actinomycetota bacterium | reverse complement strand
ATTGTGATGTTCAGCGATCAAGCAACGACGACAAGAAGCCTTTCTTGGCCCCAGCGGCATCTGAAGATGTGTCGCCATCGTCGCACTTGCACCGTTCATCTTTCGGAACATGACCAAGCACTTGCTCGACGTGGGCTCCGCATCCAACCCAGCCAGGTTTGCCGCAACTGTCGCAGGTGACTTCTTTACACATGGTTCCTAGGGTGTCAGGTGCGACGCACCCAACGCAAGAACTTCGAAAAACTGCGCTTGATAACAGGCGGTCAGGGCATGACGGCAGACATCTGCCGGGGCGCCGCTGGCACTTGTCGCCTATTCAACGCCAAGGACAGCGCACCAGCGATGTGGCGCCGAGTGTCGACAGGGTCGATGAGCTCATCGAAACCGAACCTCTCGGCGGATCGCATCGAAGCATCGGTCTCGAGGCGACGAAGCCGCTCAGATTCATCGGCGTCAGAGCCAAGCGACTCGGCGAACGCACTCGCACCCATGGCCCCAAGAGTGGCGCCCGGATACCCGAATGTGGCGGTTTGGCCATCGAATGCTGGAAGCGACATGACCATGGAACCGAACCCGTACGCCTTGCGCAAGGTGAGATGCACCTTCGGCACACGTGCACGTGTTTGTGCGGCGAACATGCGCGCACCGCTACGCAACACCCCAGCTCGCTCTGAGGCTGATCCGGGCAACATGCCTGGGTTGTCAGCGAGGAAAACAAGGGGCAGATGAAATGCGTCAGCAACGTCGATGAAGTGTGCAGCTTTGTCTGCAGCGTCAACATCGACCGAACCAGCAAGGACCATCGGTTGATTTGCAATCACCGCAACAGGGTGGCCGCCAATGCGCGCCAGCGCACACACGATGGCGCGCCCAAACTTCGATTGCACTTCGAACCATGACCCGTCGTCTACAACACACGTGATGACTTCACTCATGTCATATCCCTGACGACCATTGCGCGGCACAATGTCGAGAATTGCTTCGGTACTGCGAGTTGTCGGATCATTCGTTGGGCGTACGGTTGGGTACGACCACGCACTTGATGGAAAGAACGACAAGTAGTTGCGAATCTGTTCTGCAACGTCACGGTCAGACTCGGCAAGGTTGTGAATGAGACCACTTGCAAGGGCGACTGATGGCCCGCCGAGTTGTTCTTTGGTGACATCCTCTCCCAAAGAGTCCTTCACTACCGGTGGGCCAGCAGTGAACACTGCGCCATGCGGGGACATCAACGTGAAGTCACTCATCGGTGCAATCAACGCGCCATGCCCTGCGGATGGACCAACAATTGCGGTGACAATCGGAACAATTCCGGAACACTTCGCCTGCATCATGAGATCTGTTGGAGAGCGAACACCATGCTCACCGGCGCGGTGCCCGGCACCTTCGAGCAACATGATGAGCGGCACCTTCTCTTGCAGCGCCAACTCCGCAATGCGGTAGCGCTTTGCATTGCTACCCGCGCCGATTGAACCAGCGAGCACTGTGAAATCTTCAGCGCCAACCATGACAGGCCGACCATTGATCAGTCCCGTTCCAGTGATGATTGCGTCGGATGGCACCTCGCCCACCAGTGTGCCAATCTCGCGAAAGCTGCCTTCATCTAGTAACGCATGAACACGAGCTCGGGCATCGAGACGGTCATTGCGACGTTGCTTGGCAAGGCGGTCAATTCCGCCCATCTCGCGTGCTGCCTGTTGGCGCGCCGCCAAATCAGCCCGCGTGTCGTTCCAGTCCGCGCTGTCCCCCACGGCCCACACGGTACAAGCCCACGGCCGAGAGCCATCTGGGCCAATTCACGCCATCGCATTTTTTCCGAAACATTCGGGAAATAGTTGCCACCTATTTTCTGGCTTGCTTTCACCAACCCGAAACGCAACCAACCACCCAAAATGGAGGAATCAATGGAAAGTGGCAATCTTGCCTGGATCCTCATCTCAGCAGCGCTGGTGCTGTTCATGACCCCGGGTCTGGCCTTCTTCTACGGAGGCATGGACCGAGGCCGGAACGTACTCAACATGCTGATGATGAACTTTTACTGTGTGCTCATCGTGCCCATCTTGTGGGTTCTCGTCGGATACTCGCTGTCGCAGGTGCCGTTCGAGAACGACTTCATCGGCAACTTTGACGCGTTCATGTTGAAGAACATCACCGAAGCAGGTGACGGATCAACCCTGGCCACAGT
>JBJTGC010000262.1:0-6411 GCA_046093725.1 Actinomycetota bacterium | reverse complement strand
ATGTTCCTGGTGTCTCCGTAGAACAAGAGTAACGGGCGCGCCAACTCGTCACCAACCCCCCGCGCGACTTGGGGCGCTGGGCCGACTACAAGGTTGCAGTTGCTGAAGGCTGGCGTTCCATCGGCGATGAAACAACCGGCTACGAGCACTTCGTTAACTTTCGTTACTTCGATGACGGAGAGCTGCTTGACAGCACCAAACCAGAGTCAATTGTGTACAAGGTGTATGGCGACAAGAAGATTCTCGTGTCTGCCATGTACATGGCCGAAGGTGAACCAAGTCTCGACGCTGCAGAGTTAACCGACTTCGCTGGACCACTCTTTCAGTGGCATGTCCACACCGATTTGTGTTGGACCATCAAAGATGGAAGGCCAGCAGTTGCCGGCGTGACTGATGCGAACGGCTCATGTCCTCCGGGCTCAATCGCTGGGATTGTGAAGAAACCGATGGTGCACGTGTGGATCGTGCCGCATCCGTGCGGACCTTTTGCGGCTGTTGAAGGTTTGGCTGAAGGTCAGGCGGCCGTCGACAATTCAGAACGAGTTGACATTTGTGGCTCACACAGCCACTAACGCGACGACACCTTCACTCGACTGACGCGTGGCTCGTGCAACCCGCACTCGGTCTTGTCTTGACCTGCCCAACGACCAGATCGTGGATCAGCACCCGGTTCGACTGGTTGCGTGCAGGGCCAGCAACCAATAGACGCATAACCCTGTGCTGTGAGTGGATTGTCTGGCAAACCGTGACGCGCCTTGTAGGCAGCGACATCAGCTTCACTCCATGTTGCAATGGGATTCACTTTCACCACATCACGAAAAGGATCAAGCGCAACCACTTGTGTGTTTGAACGCGTCGTGGAATCGTCACGTCGAAGACCGGTCATCCAAGCGTGCCGGCCTTCCAAGAGGCGTTCAAGTGGAGCCACTTTGCGCACAGCACAACATGCATCGGTGTCGAGTTTCCAGAGTTCAACATCTGCTGCAATTCCCTCGGGCTGAACCGTGGTCAAGTGTCCCCCCATGCGCTGCTGCAACTCGTCAGCAAACGCAAGCGTTTCAGGGAATAAAAACTGGGTATCGAGCAACACCACTTCAATCAACGGCGAGACGCTCCACACAAGGTGTGCAAGTGTCGCGTCACCGAAGCTCGACGTGACGACCATATGGTGATCGAAATAGCTATGAGCCCACTCAATGATGTGCTCTGCAGATTTCTCTGACAACACTTGGTTGAGCTCAGACACCTCATCTTTGCCAAGGTGCAACGGGTGATGACTCACGTCGCACACTCCGACTCTGACACCTCTGCCACATACGGACCGGTCTCGTCGTAGTCGACATAGAAATGTGGTGCGTCATCTGGTTTGGGCACCATGTCAAGGTCGAGAAGGTCTTTCGCGACAGACGTGGCACCGCCAGAGCGATCGAGCCAGGCAGTGAAGGTCTCCCCCGCTGAACGCTCATTGGCGAACTTGCGTACGACGCGCGCCACCGCCAGCGGCGCGTTCTTGGCGGGGAGTCTGAGTGCCTTTTGGCCAAAGTGAATCTGTTCATGCCCGACATGGCCGCCGAGCAACAACTGATACCCCGGCAATGATTTGCCGTTCGCACGTCGCTCAGCTCCGAACAGACCAATGTCTGCAGCGTGGTGTTGACCACATGAGTTTGTGCAACCCGAAATGTTGATGCGTACACCACCAACTTCTGCCAAACCAGACTCTTCCAACTCGTCGCCAATGGCTTTAGCCAATCCACGTGACTGTGTGACGGCGATGTTGCACGTGTCTGCACCTGGGCATGCAACGACGTCACGCGCAAGTTCGGCACCTGGTCGCGCCATGCCAATTGCTTCGAGACGATCGAACAATGTGCGTAGTTGGTCTTCGCGAAGGCCGCGAAACACCACGTTTTGACGGTTTGACAAACGCACGTCAGCACTGAGGTCTCGTTGAATATCTGCGAGCGAACGGAACTGAGACGCGGTGATGTCACCAAGTGCTGCATATGCAATTGCCGACACCGTTCCCTTCGCTGCGCCACGCACCACACTTGCTTGCTCCCAGCGCGTGAACGGGTCTGATGAGCGCAGCTCAACGCGCACTCCCTGACCGACTGCGGTCACTTCGCCACTTGCAGCTGTGCCTGCGGGTGCATCGCCCACCGAGGAAACTTCCGGTGGAATGCCGCCGGGCCACGTGGATGACGCTGGCAGCGTGTGACGCAACTTGATGACTCGTCGACGCACTTCCTCGATACCGAGTTGATCGACAACCCACTTCAAGCGTGCGCGCAACTTGTTGTCGCGGTTGCCTGTCTGGTCAAAGACACGCAATGTCGCTTCGATGGTCGGAAGCAAGTCTTCCTTGGAAGTGAATTCTTCGAGTGCGAGAGCAGGATGCGGGGTCGCACCCAAACCACCAGCGATGTACACGCGGAAGCCAGATTCGATCGAGCCGTCTTCCTTGGTGCGAGTCACGGCCACGGCACCGATGTCGTTGAACATGGCCTGACCGCAGTCTGTTGAACATCCGGAGAAGTTCACTTTGAACTTTCGAGGCAAACGTTGACCCAGTGGGTTGCGCACGAAATGGCGGAACGTTGCTTCTGCCCAGGGTGTGACGTCCAACTTCTCGTGTGGACACGCACCAGCCAAGTGGCAAGCCATCACATTGCGCACGGTGTCACCGCAAGCCTCGCGGCTGGTGAGTCCGACGTCTGCCAGGCGACGCAGCAAGTCGGGAATGCGTCGTAGCTCAACGAAGTGGAACTGAATGTTCTGACGCGTGGTGATGTGGCCCCAACCCCGCGAGAACTGCTCGGCCAAGTCACCCATGAGCTCTAGTTGCTGCGGTGTGATGGTTCCCGCCGGCAATTTGATGCGCACCATCTGATTGGTGCCACCTTGACGTTGACCATAGATACCGTTGTTCAACCGCATCACACGGAACACGTCTTCTGTGATCTCGCCAGAGAGGTACTGCTCGATGGCCACCTCAAAGCGTTCGATGTCGCGCAACTGCTCTTCGTAGAGATCACGCGGAATGGGTGCGGGGACGATGCTCGTCATGTTGTTCTCCTATCGACCTGTGTCTTCGCCAATTTCGCGCAACGCGTCATGTAGTGCTCCACGTAGCCGTCGTGCATGATCTGGGTGCAAATGGGCCACCAAACCCGCGCCAGCACCACCGATTTCCTCAACTGTGAGAACCACGCGCGGTGTGGCGTCGTCGTAGTCATCACACACTGCAATACCCCACGACACTGGCGTGATGTCATCAACGCCGGGTGGCAAGTCGTCGAGTGCCAAAGGCAAATCGTCAATGGAGCGCCTCATTGAACGCCTCGTGATGTTGTTGCAACGATGGCCGGCTGGACAAACTCATATGCCGCCACCGCGCCAATGACGATTGTGCTCGGAGCTTCAATGTAGACAGCGTGGAGTTCCGCAAGTGTGGTGCGAATCGTTGTCTGTTCAGGATGTGTTCCCCACCTGATGGCAGCAACTGGTGTGGACGGTGACATGCCACCTGCCATCAACCGGCGAGCGATGTTGCCTCGCTCGGCGACTCCCATGAGAACGACAATGGTTCCACCAACACGCGCGAGTGATTCCCAATTGACAGATTGTGAGCCACCACTTTCGCGATGCCCCGTCACGACTGTGAAAGCCGCCGACACGTTGCGATGCGTAACTGGAATACCAGCAGCTGCTGGAACGCCAACGGCAGACGTGATGCCTGGCACCACATCGAAGGGAACGCCCGCTGCAACAAGAGCATCTGCTTCTTCTCCGCCACGGCCAAAGACAAACGGGTCGCCACCTTTCAAACGCACAACCTCAAGGCCTTGAGACCCGAGATGCACGAGAAGTGCGTTGATGACATCTTGTGGAGTTGGTGCACCTGGCTTTTTGCCCACGTCAATGAAATCTGCGCCAGCTTTTGCGAGCGACAAGATCGCGGGGTTGGCAAGGCGATCATGCACGATCACATCCGCGCTCGCAATGAGCCGCGCTGCCTTCAGGGTCAACAAGTCGGGGTCGCCTGGGCCTGCACCCACCAAGTGCACGGTCATCGCGTCAACTCCGCGTGTTCACGCACCGCCGCTTCAGGTGCGGGTGTGGCTGTGGCGAATGAGATGCCTTTTCGTTGTGCGAGCACGCGGATGATCGGTTCCCAATCAATGTCTTCGGTGCTGAAATCAGCGGCGTGTAACGACGCACGACGCGATGCGAGTTCAGCTGCGAGTTCGGCAAACTCTGGGCCGATGAGTTGCGCAAGATTCGCACGTATCCACGACGACAACGCGGGGCTCGCACCGCCAGTTGACACCGTCACCATGACAGGTCCCTGACGATGCACGGCTGGCAGCGTGAATGTGCAGCGGTCTGGGTCATCGGCACTGTTCACCCAGATGCCGCGTGAATCCGCGTCGTCGAAGATGTGTTGGTCGACTTCGACATCGCCCGTTGCCGTGATGACCAATCGATAACCCTCGACGTCACCACTTACGTATGCGCGACGTACGACATGCACATTGAGTTGACTCAATTCGTCGATGACATGAGGTGCAAGGACAGTGACATCTGCACCACACGCCAACAGTTGTTGCACCTTGCGATGAGCGATGCGGCCGCCTCCAACCACGAGCACAGGGCGGCCCGTCAGGTTGAGATTGATCGGAAATTGCATGTCTCCCCCAGGAAGGTGGCGCGCCAGGTTGGCAGGTCAGAGCCTATTCGCCTAAAATCTGATGAACTAAGTCAGGATTTAGAAATGTCCAGTACGACCGCCCCTTTTCCAGCACCCCAGAGCGACACCCGGTCTGGCAGCCGCATCCCCGCGCCCAGCGTTCGCCGCCTGTCCGGCCACATCGGAGTCGAAGTGGTGGGGCTCACCGACACCGTCTCATGGGCCACCACCCACCTGTTGCCGCTACTCGAAGAACACCTTGTGGTGGTGCTTCGCAATCAATTCCTGAGCCACGCCAACCAAGTAGCACTGGCGCGCACCTTGGGTGAGCCAACTCCAGCGCACCCTGTTGTTCCGGGTCATCCCGATCATCCGGAAATTCTCGAGCTCGACGCAGCGCGCGGCGGAAAGAATGCTCGTTGGCACACCGCCGTCACATTCGTGCAAAACCCGCCAGCTGCCTCGGTGCTCGTGGCCGACCACACACCCGAGTTTGGTGGAGACACTCAATGGGTGAGCATGCGTGCCGCATACCGCGCGCTGTCCCCGGCACTGCGCGATTTTGTTGCTTCGCTTGAAGCCGTGCATCGAATTTCACCACTTGCCTATTGGGGCGAACCTTTCGACACCGCGCTCACTCGGGATGATGCACAGAAGTTGTACGACGATGCACTTCGTGTGCCACCAGTTGTGCACCCAGTAGTGCGAGTGCATCCGTCAACGGGTGAACCTGCCCTCTTCGTGAACCCTGGTTTCACCACGCACATCGTTGGCATGTCGCGCATCGAAAGTGACAACTTGCTGAAGTTGCTCTACGAGCACAGCACGCAACCAGAGTTTGCTTACCGGCATCGTTGGCAGCCAGGCGACGTGGTCATGTGGGACAACCGCGCAACCATGCACTACGCCATCGATGATTACGGTGACGTTGAGCGCCGCATGCGTCGAGTGACCGTTCGTGGAACGACTCCGATTGGTCCTTCAGGTCATACGAGCCACGTCATCACTGACCCACTGGTGGCAGTTCGCTGACTATTCGGCAGTGACGAAACCTTGCCAGTTGCGCATGTAGTTCACGAACGCATCTGACAAACCTTCTCCGTGCAACACCTCGGGCGATACCGGCGTGTCACGTACAACGAACGCAGGGTCAGCCATCGCTAAGCGCGGAAAGTCGTGGTGCAAGATCGCGCCTCGACCGAGAATTGCAAAATCTGCCCCACCGTCAACTGCAGCCTGTGCTTCTTTGGCGCTGTACAACTTGCACGCAACGCCGAGCCGAACATTTCCACGTGGCACCTTTGCAAAGATGTCGAGCAGTTTCTGACCAGCGAACGCGTCATCTGCTGCATCTTTGGACACATCCCACAGCGACATGTCAATGAAGTCGACCAAACCCGAGCTGACCAGACGTTCGTAGACCTCGACAATTTCTGATGTGCGCATACCGAACCGCTCTGGCGAAAGGCGGATTGAAACGTTGAAATCTGCTCGACAGGTCATTCTGATGCCTTCGAGAATGTCGAAAATGAGGCGTGAGCGGTTCTCGAGTGAGCCGCCGTACTTGTCGGTGCGCACGTTCAACTCTACAGAGAGGAACTGACACAACATGTAGGAGTGCGCTCCGTGCAGCTCGACTCCGTCGAAACCCGCTACGTCACAGCGCTGTGCAGCGGCCACGAAATCTGATGTCAGAGCTTCAACCTCTTCAGTTGACA
>JBJTGC010000261.1:0-5361 GCA_046093725.1 Actinomycetota bacterium | reverse complement strand
CTCTTGAAGTTGCGTAACTTCTCAACGCGACACGTCGGAACTGGCGGAGTATCCACTTCTGCCAACAAGAACCTCATGGCCATCATGCCGCGGACGTGGCCGGCAGTGCTCAGCCAGTTGTCAACCCCGGGGTTGTGCGCGCTGATGTGAAATTGCACTGAACCATCTGGGTCGGTCGCAGTGTTGTCTCGCGTGTACAAGCCGTATCCGTTTCCGTACGGATGACTCTGTTGTAACACCGAGCCCAAGTAAAACGACCAGTAGCGACATGGTGGAGGGGTGACCTCGACAATGAGTATTTCGTCATCGTGTACTTCGTAGTTGCCGAACACGTACAGATTGTCGACGGTGGGGTACATGTGGCCACTGGGTCGCCCTTGTGGGTCGAGACCGCCGGGAAGTGGTGGATGAAACACGTTGGCAGGTGCTTGTGTAATGCGACAGACAACTACGTCTGACATTCCCCACATGGCGTCAAAGAAACGTGTCGCGGCGACGACTCGTTCGGATAGTGCCTCGTCTGTGAGCAGGGGCGGTGGACCACTTGGTGTGACAGGTTCAAGTCGAACCATTGAAGCTGTTTGCGAAAGCGGGTGAGAGAAGTACTGACGAATGATCATCGATGAGGCACCAGATGGCAACGGCAACACATCGCCTGTTCGAGTAGTGACTGATGGATCAAGCGTGATGTTGAATCGGCCGTGTGAGTCGAAAGTGATGTCGTTGTCGTTGAATGAGCCAAGCACCAACTTCGGCATCTCGCCGCCACGCTCGTTGCCTTCGCCGTAAATGGTGACTCCGAGGTAAATGGAGTCATTGCGAGAACCGAAAAACTGATACGCGATGTGGTCATCAAGCGGGGCGTAGTGATAGGTGGTGTACGGATTGTCCCAGCCCCACTTCATCGTTGGTCCGATCATCTCAGTGATGAGTGGTCGAGCAGGGTCCTGGTTGTCCACATGCACGTCGAGTGCAAGCTTTGCTAATTGGAGTGCGTACCGTTTTGCCTCTGCAGCAACGTTGGCTGGAAGACCATATTCATCTGCTCGCTGTGTCGCGGCGTTGACGTGATTCCAGAATTGCTCAAAGACAGTCGCCATTCATCTGAAATTACTGCACAAACATTCATTGTTAGGGTTGGATCATGAATCTGACTCCTCGCCACACCGGAATTTGCGTCTCTGACCTAGGCCGTTCCCTGCGTTTTTGGTGTGATGGTCTTGGGTACAGCACCACGTTTGTGCCGAAATCGGGACCTGAGTGGGCACCTGTGTTGGAGGTCGATGGTCATGTCGAATTCACATCGCACTTCATCTCAAAAGGTGACAGCACTTTTGAATTGCTTGCCTTTGCCGAACCTAAAAGTTTCGGATCACCCAGTTCAACCAGGTTGCACCACGGCCTCACCCATCTGTGTGTCGAGGTCGGCGCTGAAGAGAACTTTGACGAAGTCATTGACCATCTGGTTGAGCACGGCGGGACGCTGGTGGAGACGACCAAGAAAGTCTTCGACACCAGTTTTATGACCGCAGAAGTGGCATTCGTGGCAGATCCAGACGGAACTCGAGTGGAGTTGCTACGGGTGACGATGAAGTCTGGTCAGAACGCCCCGATGTTCTGAGTCAACTTTGTGCTTGACGAAGGTCTCCAGCGCTGTTCATCAGCGCTCGTGGCTTGGAACGTAGCGAACAAACTCATCATTGATGAGTGGTGACGTCATGATGAAATCAGCAGTCGCGCGATTGCACGCCACAGGAATGTTCCACACCACAGCGATTCGCAATAGTGCCTTGATGTCAGGGTCATGTGGCTGCGGCTCGAGCGGGTCCCAGAAAAATAGCAACACATCAACGTCGCCTTCGGATATTCGGGCACCGATTTGCTGGTCACCGCCGAGTGGTCCACTGCGAAGGCGTTCCACGGAAAGACCGGTGCGTTCATTCACCAATCGGCCGGTGGTGCCAGTGCCGATGAGGGTGTGTTTGCCCAGTTCGTCCTTGTGTGCTTCGGTCCACTCAAGAAGCTCATCCTTCATGTTGTCGTGAGCGACGAGCGCAATGACTTTGTGCTTCTTGCTAACGAGTGGTACTTCGGTGCTCATGACATCTCCAGGTGTAGATGGTGTCACTTGATGACGATGTTCACCATACGTCCTGGAACGACAATGGTCTTCACAATCTGTTTCCCATTGGTGGCGGTACGTACTTTTTCATCAGCCATCACCGCGTCGATTACCTCTTGTTCACCGGCAGACGCGCTGACGACAAGGCGAGAGCGAACCTTTCCGTTGATCTGCACGGGCAGTTCGATGGTGTCGCTGACCAGTAGTGCCGGATCGGCGACGGGGAATGGCACGAAGGTGATGGACTCTTGGTGGCCGAGACGTCGCCACAGTTCTTCACCGAAGTGAGGGCACAGAGGCGCAATCATCTGCACCATCGGCTCGACGATCTCGCGCGGTGTGGCGTTGCCTGCATTGATCCACTGAGTGAGCTCATTGTTCAACTCGATCAACTTCGAGATAGCAGTGTTGAACTTGAGGCCGTCCATGTCGGAGTCGACTCCGGCGATGCACTTGTGCAGTTGTCGACGGAGTTCTTCAGAGCAGGCGACATCTTGCGCCTTGCACGCACCGCTGTCTTCGTCGACGACGTTTCTCCAGAAACGTTGAAGAAAGCGCTGCATTCCGATGACGTCGCGTGTGTTCCAAGGGCGAGACACTTCGAGTGGCCCCATGGACATCTCATACAAGCGGAAGGTGTCGGCGCCGTATTCGTCGTACATCTCATCGGGAGTGACGATGTTCTTCAGGCTCTTTCCCATTTTTCCGTATTCGCGCGTGACGGCCTCACCGTTCCACGAGTACGAACCGTTTGCCTCGATGACTTCGTTGGCCGGCACTGCTTGGCCGCGTGCATCGCGATACGCATAGGCCTGGATGTAGCCCTGGTTGAACAACCGGTGGAAGGGTTCTTCGCTCGACACATGACCGAGGTCATAGAGCACTTTGTGCCAAAAGCGTGAATACAAGAGGTGCAGCACCGCGTGCTCAACGCCGCCGACGTACAGGTCGACGCCGCCAGTGTGACCAGGTGCGCTTGGTCCCATCCAATATTTCTCGACCTCTGAATCGACGAACGATGTGGTGTTTGTCGGGTCGAGGTATCGCACTTCATACCAACAGCTGCCTGCCCATTGCGGCATGACATTCACTTCACGGCGATAGTTGCGTGGTCCGTCACCCAAGTCGAGTGTGACGGTGCGCCAATGTTCGACGCGGGCAAGTGGGGGAATGGGTTCGGTGACTGCATCGTCGGGGTCGAGAGCTTGAGGTCGAAAATCGTCAAGCTCGGGCAACAACACCGGAAGCTCGCTCAGGGGCACGGCATGTGCGCGACCATCGTCGTCGTACACGATCGGAAAGGGTTCGCCCCAATAGCGTTGACGGGAGAACAACCAGTCACGAAGTTTGTACGTGACAGTCGGTTCGCCGAGGTTGTGTTCAGCAAGCCATGTGTTGATGATGCTCTTTGCATCTGCCATGGAACGCGGGCCGTCGAGAGTCACTTCGTTGTTTGCTGAATTCACGTATGTGCCTTCGCCAACAAATGCCTCTGGCCACATCGCGCACGACACACTCGGTTCAATGCCGTGCTGCTCAAACCAGGAATCTGGCGGCATTTGCGTGGCGACAATGGAAAGATCGAAGCGTCGAGCAAAGTCAAAATCGCGCTGATCGCCTGAGGGAACCGCCATGATTGCGCCGGTGCCGTAGCCCATCAGTACGTAGTCGGCGATCCACACGGGAATCGCCGCACCATTGACTGGGTTCGTTGCATATGCGCCGGTGAACACCCCTGTCTTTTCGCGACTGTCATCCATGCGTGCGGTGTCGCCAGCTGCGGCTGCTTCTGCGCGGTATTGATTGACGAGAGAGCGCTGCTCGGTCGTCGTCAGCGAATCGACGAGCGGATGTTCGGGGGACAACACCATGAACGTTGCACCGAACAATGTGTCGGGCCTTGTGGTGAACACTTCGATGTCACCGACTTGGGTGGCGAACCGAACACGTGCGCCTTCGCTACGGCCGATCCAGTTGCGTTGCATCAGTTTGATGGGCTCTGGCCAGTCAAGGCGATCGAGGTCATCGATGAGTCGGTCGGCATAGGCGGTGATGCGCATTGTCCATTGGCGCATGTTGCGTTTAAAAACCGGATAGTTGCCGATGTCGCTTCGTCCGTCGGCGGTGACTTCTTCGTTCGCGAGGATTGTGCCGAGACCAGGGCACCAGTTGACCGGTGCATCGGAGAGATACACGAGGCGATGACTGTCGATGATGTCTGCACGTTCATCGTTGCTCAAGTCTGACCACGAGCGACCATCGGGTGTTGATCGACGACCACTCGAGAATTCATCGTCAAGTTCATTGATGGGTCGTGCACGTCGCGCATCGGTGTCGAACCATGAACCATGAATCTGAAGAAAGATCCACTGCGTCCACTTGTAAAAGTCTTCGTCTGTGGTGCACACACTGCGACGATCGTCATGACCAAGACCAAGTCGACGCAACTGACGCCGCATGTTGGCGATGTTTGCGTCGGTGTTGGTGCGAGGGTGCACTCCGGTGGCGATTGCGTGCTGTTCGGCGGGAAGACCGAAGCTGTCGTAACCCAAGGCGTGGAGAACGTTGAAACCCTTCATGCGTTTGTAACGCGCGTACACGTCGGTACCGATGTACCCGAGCGGGTG
Source organism: Actinomycetota bacterium (assembly GCA_046093725.1). Lineage (GTDB taxonomy): Bacteria > Actinomycetota > Acidimicrobiia > Acidimicrobiales > Ilumatobacteraceae > UBA2093. The sequence goes on along the minus strand of JBJTGC010000261.1, from coordinate 612 downwards.
GCCCACATGAAGGCCGGCACCTGACGGGTAAGGAAACATGTCGACCACGAACAACTTCGGGCGACCTGCAACCTTGTGTGGCTCCGCAAGCGGCCCAGCAGGGTTGGGTGCCTCGAATGTGCGATGGTCCTGCCAGTAGTCCTGCCACTGCGCTTCGATGCCGGAGGCGAGAGCGGCCGAGTACCGGAACTTCGGGATGCTCGGTGAAGTCGGGGGTTCGTGGGCTGACATGAGACCCATATCGTACGGCGACGTCGGTACGGTGGAGGTGTGTCGCGTCAGAACTCTCGGTCCCGTTCGCGCCAACCCAAGGGTGGCTCATCGCACAGTTATCCCCGTACGGCACGTCTGAGCGAAGTGTTGCGCGAGATCATCGCCGACGAACTCACCCGCATCGATGACGAGCGACTTGAGTTGGTCACCATTACTGCCATTGATGTCGATGCAGAAATGAACCGGGCCATCGTGTTCTACGACTCCATGGTCGGCGAAGAAGGCGACGAGGGAATACTCGTCGCACTCGGTGAGCACCGCTCGCGCATTCAATCCTCCATCAACCGACAGATGCATGCACGCAAGACGCCGGTGCTCACCTTTAAGCCCGATGAGGTC
>JBJTGC010000260.1:0-2827 GCA_046093725.1 Actinomycetota bacterium | reverse complement strand
GGCACCAAAGCGCCACCGCGGTTCAAATAGGGCGGTGGCGCTTTACTGAAGAAGACGCGCGGTGAAGCGATGGCAGACGCCAGGGTCTTTGTGACCTTCAATGACCCAAGTGACGAAGCACTGGGATCACAAGCAGCAAGCTCGGGAATGAGATGAATGCCAACCCCTGCCAGTGAGCGAACTGTGGCTTCGCCTACCCCACTCAATAACGACACGTGCTGTTCTTCCACGACGATGTCTTCGCAGAAATCACGCCACACGCACTGGTCACAGTTGCTGTGCAGGAAGGGACGAGTGAGTGGCTCTCCACCATCTCGCATGGTGTTGATGGCCAGCCAACGTCGATTCCATTCACGACGTGCGAGTTCCAGATACGAATCACCGGCCTCGTCAAGCTCGCGCCAAACCAGCCCAAGCTCTGGGTTGATGGTTGCACCGATAGGAGCAATCGCTGGTGCGTGTCCGAGGTCGGCGAGCATCAACCAGTAATGCGCCAACTGCATGGAGTGGTCTGACTTTGGTTTTCCTTTGCCGATAACTGATTGCGATGCAGCTGTCACCCACGGGTCTTGAAGACTCGACACCAGCCATTCACGTTCTTTGGAGGAACCTTCAAGGGGCTGTGAGTTCTTGACGTCGACAGGCACATAAGCCCACTTGCCATTCGGCATTGGCTCATCACCATGGCGTAACAACACGTCGGGCTTTCCACTTCTGTGGTCGATTGTCGGAAGTGACAAGCCCACGATGATGCGATCACCGCGTTTCATGGCAGCAAGAGTGGCCTCTTCAGTGTCGTCGTGGTCACGCAGGTTCGGACAGCGATGAATGTTGCACAGTTGCTCGAAGATGTCGTCTTCGAATGCCAGACCCTGATCGATGAGTTCCTGCGCGAGGTCGTCGAGTGGAACTCGCTCGACAGTTGCGAGCGAAGGGTTGTGATCGTTGACGACGCGATGCTCGCATCCGATGATGAAGCGGCTGCCGCCAGTGTCACCTGTGCGTGGTGTGCTGTCAGACAATGAGACCCCTCTCAAGATGGTGTTTCCAGAAGCCGGTGTGCTGCTTGTGACCCCGCCCCACAATGTCAGATCGACCGAGGGCCTGATCGGCAACCGGAAGATGAGTATCCAGCGTGGTGCCGACATGGTCACGTGAGACGAAAATGCACGCCGACCTGTGTCGAGACGCCATCACGCAGAGCCGTCCGGTCTCTAAGTCAAAAGAGCTCGGAAGTGTGACACCGGAGAGCGGATGCACCGCGATCATCACTGGTCGCTCAAGACCTTGCCATCTCTCTGGCGTTGTCACCCGAATTCCCTGCGGCCCACGCAACTTCTTCGGAAGCGCCTTCTCGATGGCCGTGTTCATGAGGTTGTGTGTCGACACGATGCCGATGTGTTGTGGCTGAAGCTTTTGAGGTTTCCTCACTTCATCGGGCTCAGCTGAGAACACACAGTCGAGAGTGAACAATCGATCGACAACGCCCGCCACCGCATCGGCAAGTTCACTGTCGGGCTCGGTTGGCACTCCTTCATCACTCGTCGGCAAGGTGAGAATGACAGTTGAATGACCATCGAGAAGTTGAACGGCTTTGTCGACCGTTATAGATAAGTCGAGTTTCTTCGACGGGCGAAGAAAACGCTCGCCAGGTTTTGCTGCAGCCCCGAATGAGAAGTCATAGAAGCCCTGCACCAAGTCAACCGAGTCAGCGGGAAGTCGATGGCATGTGGGCAACTCGAGAATCGTGGTGATGTCACGCAATTCGGCGTTGTTCAACACCACCTCTGGCGCTGGTAAGTGAGGTGCCGACAACGAGATTTCCCAACGGTCAACAGCAATGGTGACTGTCGGTGGAATCTGGCCAGGATCGCCGATCATCACGTACCGCTTCGCCACGTCACGAAGGGTGAGAAAGTCAGCCCACGTCATCTGCCATGCCTCGTCGATGAACAGCAAATCATGAAGATTCGGCACGTCGACCAACCCGAGTTTTGCCACAGTGCCGATGACGATGCATGGGCCACCGGGTAGATGTTTCTTGTCGAGCACCACTTCGATGTTGGGGTGCAAGTCGGCGGGACGCTGATACGAGTTCGACGAGAATCGCACCACGGTCTGATGCGGGTATCGCTGCACGAGACGATCACACAGGTCGTCAATTTGATTGTTTGTTTGCGCAGCGATGGCGATTCGGAAACCATCTTCCACGGCAGAGTCGAGAGCCTCGAGCAAGTTGTACGACTTTCCAGAGCCCGGTGGTGCCTTCACCACACACAGACGGTCACTTCCGCGCAGAAACTGCCGAAGATCTTCATACACCGGGCGTGTCATGACACTTCCGCCTCTTCGGGTGCATCAATGATGACACGACCCTCAAAGTCATACGCCGCATGACGGCGCGCATTCTGCCCGAGCAGATTGACAATGTCGTCGTCGCCGAACTTCTTTCCGGTGGTCACTGCTTTTCGCTCGGTCAAACCGTGTGCGGCATCGTCGAGCAACACCAAGTGACGGCCCTTCCAACGCCCGTCATCGGCAGCGAAGTAACGCTTCCCGCCGACGTTCTTCTCGCGACTCCATTTCGGTTTCAACTCCAACGTCTTTGCATCTAAATCGATACTCGCGACCGCGAGCTGTAAACCGGGAACGCCGGCGATAGCCAAGCCATCTGCTTCTTTCAATGTCGGTAACTCGGGATATGTCCACGTGACAGTCCATATCTTCTTCTTCACATCAACAGCAGTCACTGTGCCGATGACTCCGTGCCCTGCCGCAAGTTCTTCTCGTTGCAATTCACGATCACCGTGCACCAGCAAATGTCGAG
>JBJTGC010000259.1:0-2961 GCA_046093725.1 Actinomycetota bacterium | reverse complement strand
AGAAGATTCCTTGCCTCTGAATCCGGGGCGAGCTGCGCGCGATTTGTCACTGTGGTTGCCCGATGACGGCTTTGCAACTGCAGACGCAAACATCTGTGGCTTCTGGCTTGGTCGCACATTCCCCACGCGACATCTCGGAAGTGTTGTCTTGCCAACGTCGCCGATCGCAGGGTTCGCTGCCACCAATGCGCTGCGCGCTTCTGCCATCGGTCAGACAGTCGTGGTCATCGCACCATCTTTGGACGATGCAACAGTGTCTGTGATGGAAAGTGCTCGTCGCGCCAATCAATCTTTCATTGTCGAGTTATGGACAGCCTCTGGCCCACTTCTCGCCACGCACGAGCGCCTCGAGCAGTTGACTTCAGCGCAGTCGCAAGGCGGTGTGCAGGTTGTTGAAGTGGCGGTCAACTTCAATGCATTGTCGCGCCTCGCGGAGGTGTGTGGGCCTCCGCGTGTGTGGGGTCTCTAACGAGAAGTCCAGCAACTGATGATTGATTGTGAGTCGCTCACGGTTGACATTGACGGCAACATGTTGACCAGCACTCCCTGGGCGTAGTCCTCAGGGAAACCCGCGACACAGTCGCGAGCAACCACCACGTTGTATCCGAGGTTCACGGCCTCGATTGTCATGCCGGGTACACCCACATTCAAAGACACGCCGCAGATGACAACAGTCTCGATGCCACGTTCGCTGAGTTGCTGGTGCAAGTCACTACCAGTGAACGGTGTGACACTCACATGGCGCTCTGATATGAGATCACTCGGATGCGGGCCAAGCATCGGCAGCACTTGTGCTTGTTCCGACCCTTGCAGCACGTAGTTGGGATCTTTTCGTGCTGCCGACATGAGAGGCAGATCCATGCGCGTGCCCTCGCGTGAAGGAGTCATGGTGAACACACAGTGGCCGACTGTGGCAACAGCAGCCCGCGCAGTGTCCAGCAGTTGCGCTGTGTTCTGCTCGACTCCGGCCGCGGTGACCGCATCACGAAGCTGACGGAACAATGCCGAGTCACCGCAGATGCCACGTTGCAGTTCCATGGTGAGGACGGCAGTTTTTGCAGGAGCGACGAGCGCAGACAGTTCCATGCCACGTCACGGTAGTTCGCTGCCATGTGCGCTGTCAGGCCCACCTGAACTAGCGTCGGTGTTTCACGCACCGGGGGTTTGGTGCCGCGAACACAGGGGGATTTATGGGTAAGCCAATCGAATTGGGAACGCTGCTCTTCACCATGGTCGAGCCTCACAAGGGCCACGAAGTTGAGTACAACCGCTGGTATGAGACCGACCATTTCTATGGCGGTTGCATGGTCGCCCAATACAACTTTGCCGGTGATCGATTCGTGGCGACTCGTGACTTGAAAGAGCTGCGGTACCCGAAAGAGTCACCGATGACTCCAGACCCTAATGTTGGGTCGTACCTCGCCATCTATTGGGTGCTGAAAGGTTTCCACGACGAATGGAATCGATGGAGCGTCGACATGGTGCATCAGTTGCATTCAACAGGTCGAATGTTTGCTCAGCGCGACCACATTCACACCGTGTTGTACGAGAAGGCATGGTCCATTCAGAAAGATGAGCGCGGAACTCCGGTCGAACAGGCACTCGATCGCAATTACGACGGCATCATCGTCAATGTTGGCGAATTGAACGAAGGGCACACCCACGCAGAGCTTGAAGCGTGGACTCGCGATACGTGGGCGCCTCGTGCAATGAGCAAGAAGTGGGGACCAGATCTCATCTTGAACGCACTGCCATTGCCGCTTCTCGATGACGCACCCGCTGAAATTCCACGCATGAAAAATGCTGACCGCCGCTTTCTCCAAATTCACTTCGTTGACCACGACCCGAAGAAGAAGTGGGACAAGGGCTACGGCAATTTCGGAGCAGACCTCGAAGCAAGTGGCATCGGAGCGCACTTGTGGACGTCACCGTTCAAACAGACTTTGTTCGGGACCGACAAGTACACCGACAAGTTGTGGTGAGTGCCGCCATGGATCTCGCTCAATACAAAGGCAAGAGAGTCCTGGTCACTGGGGTGACTGGCTGGGTGGCAGGCCCAATCGCTGAGGGTTTGGCGACTGCAGGTGCAACTGTGTTTGGTGCATCGCGCTTCGCAAAGCCTGAGCAGCGCACGGAATGGGAAGGCAAAGGTGTCGCACCGGTCAGTGTGGACCTTGAACAAGGGCGTTTCGATGAAGTGCCTGCAGATCTCGACTTTGTGTTGCACTTCGCTGTGTCGAAAACATCAGACTTCGAGCAGGCGTTTGCGGCAAATGCAGAGGGCAGCGCAGCACTCATGGAAGTGGCGGCGTCCCGATCAAACAAGCTTGCAGCGTTTTTGCACTGCTCGTCCACTGCGGTCTACGAGCCGAAAGACCATGAACCACGCAAGGAAACCGATCTGTTGGGCGACAGTCATCGGCCGATGCCGGGCATGCCCACATACAGCATTTCGAAAATTGCCGGAGAAGTATTGGTGCGCTACACGGCCAAGCGTCTTGGTGTTCCCACTGTCGTGGCACGGTTGAACGTGCCATATGGTGACGCATATGGGTGGATGTTGTTCCATCTCATGATGATGGAACGCGACATCCCTGTTCCGGTGCATGTCAATCAGCCGACGTCGTATACGCCAATTCATGCAGATGACATCAATCGCAGCATTCCCTATTTGTTGTTGACGGCATCGACTCCAGCAAACGTCATCAACTGGGGTGGCGACGAGGTGGCAGGCATCGAAGATTGGTGTGAAGAAATGGGGCAACTCACCGGACTTGTCCCGAAGTACAACCCGACAACGGCCACCATTGCCGCCATCATTCCTGATCTTGAGAAGTTGCACGCCACGGGGTTTCGTTCACAAGTTGGCTGGCGCGAGGGCATTCGTCGACTTGTCACGACATGTCGTCCAGACTTGTTGAAGAAATAGCACATGCACCTCGGTCTCACCATCTTCAATAC
>JBJTGC010000258.1:0-3210 GCA_046093725.1 Actinomycetota bacterium | reverse complement strand
CTGTTCGGCGAGTTTTCGGTTGGCGAGATACCAGTCAATGGTGTTTCGCAATCCGTCACGGAATGACATCTGCGCACGCCAGCCAAGTAGTTGTTCTGCGCGGCTCGGGTCAATACGGCGACGAGGCTGGCCGTCTGGCTTGGTGGAATCCCACACCAACTCGCCGGTGAAACCTGTGAGCTCAGCAATGGTCTCGACGGTTTCGCGAATGGTGATCTCACGGTCCGTTCCGAGATTGATGGGTTCGACACCTTCGTGCACTTCTGCTGCCAACACGATTGCTGCAGCAGCATCGTCAACGTACAAGTACTCGCGGCTTGCAGAACCGGTGCCCCACACATCTACTTTGTCTGCTGCTGACTCTTTCGCTTCGACGCATTTCTTGATGAGAGCGGGAATGACGTGCGACACGGCTGGGTGGAACTTGTCGCCAGGTCCGTAGAGATTGGTTGGTATCAGGTACGCAAAACGCTGCCCGTACTGCGATGCGTTCACCTGGGCGTGCACAAGGTGCGCCTTCTTCGCAATTCCATATGGTGCGTTCGTCTCTTCGGGGTAGCCATCCCAGAACGACGACTCTTTGAACGGCACGGGTGTGAACTTCGGATAACTGCAGACGGTTCCGAGCAACACGGTCTTTTCAACGCCCACTGCACGTGATGCTTCGATGACGTTGGTGCCCATCATCAAGTTGTCGAGATAGAGACGTGCAGGGTCGGCTTGGTTGTATCCGATACCACCTACTCGTGCAGCGAGGTGAATGACATGGCTGGGGGAAAGCGAGCGCAACATGGCCTCGGCTGCACCGGGTACGACAAGGTCACACTCATCATGTGTCGGCGCGTACACCTCGGCGCCTTCGGCGCGCAACCGACGAAGCACCACCGAGCCGAGGAAGCCGTGGCCACCAGTGACCACGACGCTGCGCCCTGACCAGAATGCCGACATGGATGCCATCGTAGGACCCCACCGGTCAGAATGAAGGCGTGCGCGTTGCCTACACGATTGAGCAGTGCTGGCATCGGGTGCCAGGCGGAACGGCCGTGGCAGCGCTCGAAGTCGCTCGCGAGTTGGTTGGGCTGGGTACGAGCAGTGACATCGATGTCGTCGGCGTGGCGGGTCGGCATCGACATGCGCCCGCACCAGACATGGCACTGCCGATGACGGTGCGCGGGTTGCCATTGTCTGGTCCGTATCTCTACGAAGCATGGACTCGTTTTCGTTGGCCGAGAGTTGAATCAGTTGTCGACAACGCCGATGTCGTGCATTCGACGACGGTCATTCCGGCAGCAACGAAATTGCCACACGTCGTGACTTTGCACGATGTTGCTTTTCTTGCTCACCCTGAGTTCTTCACCGCGAGGGGCAATCGTATTTTCAGACGCGGGCTCGACATCATTCGCGACGAAGCAGCGCTTGTGTTGTGCTCATCGCGAGCCACCATCGAAGACTGCGCAACGTATGGCATCGATCGGGGTCGACTCCGACACATTCCGCTCGGCGTACGTTCTACCCCTGCCACTGATGTAGACATCGCTCGTGTGCGCGGGGCGCATTCCTTGCCGAATAATTTTGCACTGTTCGTCGGCACTCTCGAGCCGCGCAAGAACTTGCCGCGTTTGCTTTCGGCATGTGCCGAGGCACGTCTTGATATTCCACTCGTGATTGTCGGTGCACAAGGATGGGGTGAATCGGTGCAACCGACGCCCGGTGTCGATGCCCGTTTCGTTGGTTTCGTTCCCGCAGGAGATTTGGCTGCCATTTACGCAGCGGCCGATGTGTTGTGTTACCCGTCGATTCTCGAGGGATTCGGATTGCCGATACTCGAGGCAATGGCGCAAGGAACTCCGGTCGTGACGTCTGCGGGCACTTCCACTGAAGAAGTCGCCGGTGGTGCTGCAGAGTTGTGTGATCCGACAGATGTGGGCTCAATTGCTGCAGCAATCGTGAGAGCTCGCTCACGGCGAGAAGAGTTGTCGCAAGTAGGTCGTGTCCGCGCAGCGTCAATGACGTGGGCCAACACCGCACAACGAACACTTCATGAGTACCGCACTGTTTGCGAAAGTGCTCGGTGAGCAAGTGAGCGGTACAGAATGAGCGTCAAGACCCGTGTGGGAATGAATCTGCTGTGGAGTGTGCCTGGTGTGGGTGGCAGCGAGGACTACTTGTTGCGACAGCTCATGGGACTGGCAGAGATAGACCACAACTACGACGTCACCGTGTTCGCGCCTCGCGGCTTCTCGCAGCGACACCCGTGGCTTGGCGAACATCACCGCGTGATTGAGGCTCCGTCTGATTGCTCCAAACGAGAGGTGCGCATAGCTCTTGAACACACATGGCTAGTTGCGAAGTCGCGACAGATGAATCTCATGCATCACGGCGGCGGCTCGATGCCTCGGACTGAGAATGCACCATCACTGCTCACCGTTCATGATGTGCAATGGATGGATTATCCCGAGTATGTGTCGCCACGAAAACTTGCGTATCTGAAACGTATGGTTCCATCAGCACTTCGGCGTGCCGACCACATTGCTGTTCCTTCACGTTTCGTTGCATCAACGTTGGTGCAACATTTTGCCGTTCCCGAGCAAAAGATCTTGGTGGTGCGTCACGGCCTTGAGCCCCGGTTTGTGGCCGAAGCATCATCAGAAGCTGACCTTCGCTCACGTTTTGGTCTCGGAGCACGTGGTGTCGTCACATTCCCAGCCATCACTCATCCACACAAGAACCATCGTTTCTTGCTCGAGCTGCTCGCCAGGCAGGGCGACTTTGCTGATCCGTCGTTGGTGCTGGTCTGCACTGGGGGCGAAGGACGAGCCGAGGAGTCCGTGAGGGCGACGGTAGAAACTCTCGGGTTAGTCGATCGAGTGAAGTTTCTTGGTCGTGTGTCTGGGGCAGATCGCAATGGCCTCATCAAGATGTCCGAGGCGATGGTGTTTCCCAGTGAATACGAAGGTTTCGGAGCACCCGTCATCGAAGCGATGCTGCTCGGAGTACCGGTGGTGTGTAGCGATCGAGCCAGTCTTCCGGAAGTGGCCGGCTCAGCTGGCATGGTCTTGCCACTCAACACCGAGGATTGGAGCCATGCACTCACACGAGTGAATATGCGTCGTGACGAGATTGTCGCAGCAGGTCGTGCGCGCGCAACTCTCTTCACAGCTGCATTGTCGGCCGGTGAGCTGATTGCCTGTTACGACAACGTGCTTGCGC
>JBJTGC010000257.1:0-2038 GCA_046093725.1 Actinomycetota bacterium | reverse complement strand
GTCGACGTCACGACTCAGCTGGTGGGCTTTCCTGCGCGTCCACCGAAGAACATGCTCGAATTCGCTCTCAACATGCTCGAAGCGGTTAGTCGAGACCTAACGCGGGCAAACCACACTTCAGATGACTACGACCGCACCATTCCCATCAACACCGACTCTGTCGGCACCACCACGTTCGACTTGGTGCAAGCAGACTTGGACTTCCTCATCGACACCGGGTTCGCTCACACCCGTGCGTTCTTGGATGACTACGACAAGAAGCGGTCGGCGTAGCGGGCGAATCGACCCATCTCGCGGTCGTGATCGAGACTCAGGTCGTCGAATGAATACACATGGCCACCTTTGTCGCCCTGTGGATGCGCGCTGAGGTGCTCTGACATTGCTTTGAGCGTTGATTGAGGTAGTTCAATGCCAAGTTGTTCGTAGATGCCGGAGATGACTTCAAGAGCACCATCCAAGAACTCACGATGCGTGCTGTGTGTGCACCGGTTGGCGGGCAAGAACGCCGAGGCATCAAGGTCGACCAAGTGGTCGAGAGAGCGCGAATACAAATCAGCGTGGTACGCGCCAATGTCGCTGAACGACACATGTTCGCTGTGGGCCCAACGCAAGTTGGCAAGCAGACTCGTCACTGAGGGCAGCACGAGCATCGGGTCGCGATGGGTGAACGACACCTTTGCATCGGGGTAGGTGGCGAGCAACACGTCGAGTGAGTGCAGGTGCACCGGTGACTTCAACACCCAGCGCCGTGACGAGGAACCGCTTTGCAGCATCTGCAACACTCGTTTGTGCATCGCGTATGCAGGCGTCATGTCGCAGGCTTGCAGCCACTTCACATAACTCGGCACGTGATACCGCGCCACGAATTCTTCGCTTCGGAATGCGAATGACATTGCTGACAGGCATTCCTTTGGCATACGCGCCGAATATTCGTGAATGGCAACGATGCCAGAAGCCACCGTTTGTGGAGTTCGCAATTCAATGTCGGCAAGGCCGATACGCGGATCATCGTCAACCTCGCCTAGTGGCGCAGGGAAGAGCAATTCCCAACCCAATGGGCCACGCAGGGCAGGGTCGCGCATCAGCACTTCATGGAGAATCGTGGTGCCGGTGCGGGGCGCACCCGCCACCACCCAGGGTTCGTCGATGGGAACCTCTGCAAGTGCTGGTGCGTCGCGGAATGTGCGTTCAATGAGCACGCGCTGCTGCAGAAGGCGGGCAAGAAAACGGTGGGTGATCCACCGACCAAGGACATGCAGCCGCGCTTCGTTTTCGAGTGCCAGCAACAACACTGACAGTGCCTCAAGTGTTGCGTCGTCAAGTTCGCCGACAACGTCGTGGGGCGAGCAACCAAGACTGGTTGCCACCTGACCGGCGATGTTTTCGAGAGTGAACGGCTGCTGAGCAACAGCGGTCATTGGCCAGATGTCACCAGAGTTGATGTGCTCAACCCATGATGGTCGTGACGGCGGTGTCCAGGTCATCGAGTGGGCCTTGATGTGTGTAGACCCGTCATGTACGGAAACGCCAAGTCAACTGTCGTCGACGCTGACGAACGTGTTCGACACGGCTGCGAGCATCAACCGCAGGAGTGTCATTTGGCAAATGAGCCCACACGTCGTCGACCGGTATCACCTTTGTCGTTGGCGATGGGTCCGTCGTGGCCCAGAACCATCGGAACGTGAGCAATCCTTGTTGTCGATGGCCGGCGTCGAGCCAATTCACACATCCGGGGTCGGTGTGCGAGACAACCATTCGCACCTTGCCATCGGATGACACATGCGTGTCGGTGTGGTTGGTGGAAATCAAACGATCAAGTGGCTCGAGCAGGTCGTACCAGGCAGTTTCATAAATCTGAAAACCCCAGTAACGAGCAGTGGGTATGTCGGTCTCGACGATAAGTGCTTCGTCTGGTGCGAGGTCGTAGAAGCAAAAGCCATACCGTGCCAGTTCAAGTCCGCCTGACACTTTCATTGTTGACGCAAAAGTGTTCGCAGGTGCAAGAGCGCGTTTTTCACTGATGTAGTTGTTCCAGAAG
>JBJTGC010000256.1:0-3534 GCA_046093725.1 Actinomycetota bacterium | reverse complement strand
GAACATCACAATCGCTGACGCCGGCAAACCGAGATAGGTTCGCGCCGTGCCACACGGCGACTCGCTTCCCTCATTTGATGAACTTGCGCGATACGCGCCAGATGCATCGTTGTACGCCGTTGCGCCATCGCCCACGTGGCTCGACGAACTTGATGTAAAGCCTGCACCACCACATCTGAAGATGGGTACACGTTCTCTTGACCTAGCCACCTGGTTGAGCCCCGATCAGTTCCGTGACGGTGAACTGACCCTGAAGCATCGGTTATTCAAAGATCGGCCTGAGGCAGTGTTTGCGTGTCTGCCACACGCTGATGATGCAGCTCACGAGGCGGCTCACGTTGTAGCTGAGTGGATGCGCATGCAAGCCGGTGTCAATGTGGACTGGTCGGTGCACCCACACCCACTTGCAGCTGTGTCCCTGCACGTGCAAGAAGATTTGGCGCTCATGGTGTTCAGAGATGGTGACTGGCACCTCGACGCGCTCTCCTTATGTTTTCCGAGTCTTTGGAGATTGTCCGACAAGATCGGAAAATCGACTGGCGCGGTACATGGCCCAGTGCGTCACTACGAAAACGACCTGTCACGCAAGGTCGACAATTTCTTCTCGCGCCTGAAGCCGGACACGCCCGTGTGGCGCCGCAACTTGACGGTGAAGCCGTACCCATTTCTTCACTTGCCAACTCCCACTTTGCCGATGCCGCCGCACGGTGTGACTGTTGCAGCCGATGGTTCGCCATTGTGGTTGCGGAGCGAACGACAAACATTGCGCGCACTGCCGGAATCTGGTGCGCTGCTCTTCACAATTCGGGTGCAGATGACCCCAGCTCGTCACTTACTTGAGCGTCGCGACATCGCTGCACAGATGCTTGCGATGTTCGACAGTTGGGGAGACCCCCACAGCATGCACACGCCAACGATGGTCGATGCATTTATGCCGTGGTTGCGATCAATCACGGAGTGAACGTGAGTAGAAAACGACAAAGGCCGCCGGGTTGCCCCGGCGGCCTTTGAGTAAAGGTGAGTGGTTCTAGGCCGCGAGGCGCAGACCGCGATTGATCATCGAGACGGTGGCATCTTTCACCGGAATCATTCCGTAAATGATGAAACCGTTGGCCACGATGGTCATCCACTGATCGGTGAACTCAAGACCCCAGCCAGCTGCTGGCGAGATGTCGAGAACCCAAACCATGAGACAGCCGACGATGAGTCCCCAGTGGGCGCCGATGACCGGCAGGCCGTGGATGACTTTGTCCAGCTTGATTGTGTGAAGAATGCTGTCGATGACAGCGATGACTGCAGTCAGCAGAAGTGCGAACAGCAGCAATGCTCCGAGTGTGTACATGGTGATTCCTTCCCCATTTCTGCAGGCGGGGGCCTGCATGTGGGAAAGTACGCCTACCCTGTGGAAAAAGTGTGGATTTCCGACGGAATCCTTGTGGAATAAGGGGCAGAGCCTGTTGATGACCGGTGGGTAACTCTGTGGGGAATTAGTTACCGAAAAGTAGGTGTTCTACCGCGATGGACACCACTTTGAACCACTCATCATCGCCGGTGCGGTCTGGGTCGATGTCGACGAGAACGCGCCCCAACGAATAGGCCTGGATGAAAGAAGCAACAGCGCGTGGGTTGATGTCTGTGCGAACCCAGCCTCGCTCTTGCGACTGGCTTACCAAGTCGGAGATTTGATCGGTCACCAACTTCTGCTCTTCACCGAGTGCTCGCTCGAGAGTGGGTCGTCCGTAGGCGCTGGCGAGAATGCTGATGCGGAACAGGCGCTGGTGTTTGCGTTCGATGGAGCCGACCGCTTCGGTGATGAGACGGAGGCGTTTGCGGAGCGCGTCTTTCGAGGGGGAGTCGAGAATGGCTTGGCGGAGCACCCCAATGTCTTCGTTGACGGATCGCGTGAACTGGGCAAGGCGTGCTGCTTCGATGAGGCCTTCACGGCTTCCGAAGTGGTGGTACAGCGAGCCACGAGAAATTCCGGACACTCGCAAAACTTCGTCGAGACGAACTGCGGCTTCGCCGCCGTCTTCGAGCATCTGAATGGTGGCGTTCAGCACAGCCTGCACGGTGGGGATGGCGCGCTCTTGCGCCGGCTCGGGAATAACACCGCGCTCTTGCACGGAGCAAGTGTACGACAATACGACGCATGGTGACCCAGTCGACTTTGCGAGGATGAATGTATGGGGGCAGAGAAGACGCAGTGGTTGACCACGGGCGGTGATGGCCATACCAGATGTTGGTGGTGCGGGGAAGACCCCTTGTACGTGGCGTATCACGACACCGAATGGGGCCGACCAGTGCATGACGACACACGCCTGTTCGAAAAGATCTGTCTCGAGGGGTTTCAGTCGGGTCTCAGTTGGTTGACGATTCTGCGCAAGCGCGAGAACTTTCGCCGGGCGTTCGACCACTTCAACATCGAGAGAGTCGCGTCTTATTCGAGCGGTGATATCGAGCGACTTGTCGGCGATGCAGGCATCGTGCGACACCGCGGCAAGATCACCTCGGTGGTGAACAATGCCCAACGGTGTTTGGAACTACTGGCGGACAAAGGCTCTTTTTCACAGTATGTGTGGAGCTTTGCCCCCGTCGACATTGAGGGAGACAGGTCACGGCCACCTGGTATTCCTTCCCAGACACCGTCGTCGGTGCGACTGTCGAAAGAGTTGAAGAAGCGTGGCTGGAGCTTTGTGGGGCCGACCACGATGTATGCGTTCATGCAGTCGGTCGGAATGGTGAACGATCACCTTGACGGCTGTTTCGTGCGCAATGTCAGCGAGGCTTGACTGTGTTCATGGTCAGCGAGGCTTGATCATGTCCTCGGTCAGCGTGGCTTGACCATGTCCTCGGCGTTCTGACGAACTTGCCAGTCGTTGTCGGAGAGTGCACGTTGCAGTGCCTCATCGACATCTGGTCCCTCAAACGGTGCGAGCGCTAGTACGGCTCGTCGACGCACGGCAGGTTTGTCAGTGCAGCCGGCCAAGATCGCTGGCAGGCCGCGAACGTCGCCGATGGCACCAAGCGATGCAACACACGCCTCCGAACTAGTGCGCGTTCGTCCTCGGTTGCTGATGCAATGAGCGTGGCCAATTCATCGTTGGTCACATGTGATCGTTCACCGAAAGCCCACGCAGCCATCTCGGCAACGTAGAGATCAGAATCGTGCAACAGAACAACAAGCGGAACGCTTGTATGGCGTGCACCCAATTCGGCGACTCGACGACGAACATGATTGCTTTCATCGTTGACATGCGAGGACAAATCGTCAGACGTGAGTGTTCCGTTGCGCTCGAGGGCGCGCAACGCACTCGAGCGTGTCTTTCCATCTGAACTTGTCAGTGCTCGGCGGATGGTTGATTCGTCTCCAGAAAATCCGGCGAGAATCGCGTCGAGGCGTTCGTTTTGCTCGTGTCGTTCGAACGGCTGGGGATGTGATGAGTCAGTCATCGCAGCACGTTGTTCACGATGCCCACTGCATATGCCGCCGCAAAAGACAGCACGACTGCAAGGACTACTCCGGTGACGATGGCG